>NZ_JBIURV010000074.1:0-27245 GCF_044741025.1 Streptomyces sp. NPDC088246 | reverse complement strand
TCAACTTCACCTCCTCGATCTCCTCGACACCGACATCGGACAAACCCGCTGGCCACAGACCTGAAACGGTGACCCGCGAAGTCCGGGTCTAGGGCTAATGCCGTGACCGGCAATGTTTGCGACGGGGCAAAGCTTGCCGGGAGGGGCACTAGCATCGGCCGCATGGCGATGTTCGTGCACCTGACAGCTTCGGCGAACGCGGCGCGCATCCGCCGTTCCGGGATACGGGCCGTCAGCCACGGCCGCGAAGCATCACTGCCACGGGGCCTCTACTGCTTCCCCGTCCTGCCCTCGTACACCCTCACGCACCAGTGGCTGCGCGAACTGGCCAGGCAAGGCGGCCCGCGCGGTCTCGTCGCCGTGCACATCCGCCTGCCGGACGACGAACCCGTCACCGTGGGCCGCTACAACACCGACCCCGCAACCACCACGGCCGCCGAAGCCGTCCGCCGCGTCGCCGCCCTGGACGACCCACGCGGCTGGGAGGTGTTCGTCCCCAGGACCGTCACCAGGCGCGAAGTGCACCGCATCCGCGCGGTCAGCCAGGTCACCGGCTGGCGGTACTTCCCCGACTCGAACGGCAAGACGCCCTGCACCTGCTTCGGTTGCCGGGTGCGCGGCGAATACGGCTCACAACGCCTGCGGCAACGCCGCCCGCACCCCCTCGACGGCCCCGCCCCCGCCTCCCCGGTCCTCCTCCGCCGGATCGCCGCAGCGGGAAACCCCGGCGCCCCGGCCCAACTCACCGAGACACTCCGCTGGTTCGGGATGCGCCGACGCGGACCGGTCGACCAACTGGCCCACCTCGCGGACCACCCGGACCCACAGGTCCGCGTGGCCCTGGTCGAGGCGGTCGCCCGCTGGTCGGCACCGGGTGTCGGCGTGCTCCTTCAACGTCTCTCCCAGGACCCCGACGCGGATGTCCGAGAGACCGTCGAGTTCGCCACGCCCGAGCAGGAGCCCTGACCGAACTCGCACCACACCACCTTGCCCGGGTCCCGCTCCCCCACCCCCCACACATCCGCCAGCGCCGCCACGATCACCAGCCCGCGCCCCGACTCCCCGTCCGGCTCCCGCACACCCGGCTGCCCGTCCCCGCTGTCGTGGACCTCGACCCGCAGCAACTTCCCGTCCTCACGCAGCAGCAGCCGCACCCGATACCCCCGCCCCGGCGGCACCCCGTGCACCAGCGCGTTGGTGGCCAGCTCGCTCACACACAGCAGTACGTCATCCAGCCGCGCACCGAACCCCCAGTCGGTGACAGCTCCTCGTACGAACTCCCGAGCGGCAGGCACCGATCGGCGTTCGCGCCGGTAGGACCGCTCACGCAGCAGCGAGAGTTGCATCGTCTCGTTCATGGGACGAGAGTCACACTCTGTGACTACGCTGCCGCAGTATGCGCACCCGTACAGATTTCTTGTACGGGTCGTGCGCGCGTGACGTACGCATGTAGGTGGGAGTTCGATCTGTATGCACCCCAGGAAGCGGCAGCGCAAGAACGCGTCGGCAATGAAACTCGTGGGCAAACTGGTCGGCGTGTTCCGCGTCGCGGCGGGCCTGACACAGGCCCGGCTCGCGGACCGGGTGGGCCACCAGGTGGAGACGATCGCCTCGATCGAGCAGGGCAGACGCGCACTGCTGCCGGAACTGGCCCGTCGATTGGACGAGTTGCTGGAGACCAAGGGAGCGCTGGAGACGGCGGTGGGCAACATGCCGGAGGTGGACCTGATCCCGGCGTGGGTCGAGCAGTACCTGGATCTGGAACAGGAAGCCCTGGCGCTGTCCTGGTACGACAACCAGGTGCTCCCCGGACTTCTCCAGACGGAGGCCTACGCCCGAGCCGTCTTCCGTAACCGCGTCCCGGTCTTCGGTGAGGACGAGATCGCCATCCAGACCACGGGCCGCCTTGAGCGTCAGGAAATCCTGCACCGCACCACGCCCCCGACCATCAGCTTCGTCGTCTGGGAACCGGTCCTGATGCTTCAACTCCTGGACAACGAGGGGCATGCGGAGCAGCTGCGCCACCTTCGGGCGTGTGCCGCGCTCCCCGGCATCTGCCTCCAGGTCCTCCCACTGAACAGCCGCACCCACGCGGGACTAGCCGGCCCCTTCACCCTGCTGGAGACGCCGGACTTCCAGCACGTCTCCTTCTCCGAGACGCAACGCGGCAGTGTGCTCATCTCCGACCCCGACGAGGTCAGCATCCTCGCCCAGAAATATGCGATGCTGCGAGCCCAGGCCCTCAGCCCCGAAGACACCGTGGGCCTGTTGGACCGTCTGCTGGGAGAGCTATGAACAGCACCGCACTTGAGTGGTTCAAGTCGAGCTACAGCAGCGACGAAGGCGGACAGTGCCTCGAAGTCGCCTGCGAATGGCGCAAGTCGAGCTACAGCGGCAGTGAGGGCGGGCAGTGCGTCGAAATCGCCGCACACCCCGCCGCCATCCACATCCGCGACTCCAAGAACCCCGACGGCCCCACCCTCACCGTCGCGCCCACCACCTGGACGGCCTTCGCCGGCTTCGCCGCCGACCGGCGACTCGTCTGAACCCACCGGAGGGATACCACCGCATGGCTGTCATCCACCGCACCACCCTGACGCCCACCAAGCTGGAGCTCCTCGCCACCTGGCTGCCCGCGCAGCCCTGGTACCGCGGCAAGGGCCGGCAGCCCGAGCTGGCCAGGACCGGCGGATTCCGGCTGGACGACCCGGAGGGCGAGGTCGGGATCGAGTTCATGGCGGTCACCGACACGTCGGGGGACCAACCGGTCACGTACCAGGTGCCGTTCAGCTACCGCGGCGCACCGATCGCGGGTGCCGACCAAGCACTCATCGGCACGACCGAGCACGGGGTGCTGGGGCAGCGGTGGGTGTACGACGGGACGCGTGACCCGGTCCTCGTCGCCCAGTTGCTCGCGCTGATCGTCGGCGAGGCCGAGCCGCAGATGCAGAGTACGAGCGACACCCCCGACCCCTCCGTCACCGGTTGGTTCGCGGAGGCCGGCGCCACGGCGGCGATCGCCTCCACGACCGTGAGCGACGACCCGAGCGGTACGGACATCCTGGTGGAGACAGCCGACGGACGCCGGCTGACCATCCACATCAACCGTGTTCTCCAGCCCGGCCAGGACACCGAGGGGCAGGCACTCGGCCACGTCACGGCAGACGCGCCGCTCCCCGACGGCACCAGTGCGCGCACCGCGTTCGTCGTCGTTCACGCACACCCGTAGTCCAAGGCCCGCGCCACCGGCCGCACCCCACCGCTGTCAGTGGCCGCGTCTAGAGTCGCGGTCATGGCGACGCTCCCGAATCCGCTCCCGTCCCTGACCGCGTCAGGGCTCCAACTCCCGCCCGGCTCACTGGTGGACGCCACGATCGACGGCGTGTGGCACGAACCGCTGCTCTGGTGCGCCGACGAGCCCGCGTCCCACGGGACGTGGGCCGGTCTCCGCGATGCGGGACGGCCGGTCGGGCTCATTCCCGTCCTGATCGACGGCGGGAGACGCAACCAATGGCCCGACACCTGGGACCTCGCCCCGGACAGGACGTCGTACCCGGGTGATCACGACGCCGAGGAGGTGCTCGGCGAGTACTGGGCGGACTGCGCACCCGAAGAACTCGACGCGGCCGACGGCGAGTGGCCTGGCCTCGCGCCCACCCCGGCCGCCGACGGACGCGACGGCCCGGACAAACTGGCGGCCGAGATCGCGGAGGAGTGCGTCGGCCCGGACGGCTGGTACCCCGGTACCCGAGCGGCGCTCGTCCCGGCCCGGCGCAGCGCGGACATCCCGGCGGCGATCGGCTGGTCGGGACCGGTCAACTACGAGGACGACATGGCCCGGCTCTGCGCCGTGCTCCGCTCCTGGGAGGACCGCTTCGGCATACGGGTCGTGGTGCTCGGCTTCGACACCCTGACCGTGTCCGTCGGACGCCCGCCCACCACCCTCGCCGAGGCACGGGCGCTCGCCGCCGAGCACTTCGCGTTCTGCCCGGACAACATCAACCAGAACCCGCCGTACGACCTGGATGTGTACGCCGAGAAGATGGTGCTGAACCAGGAGACCTGGTCGTTCTGGTGGGACTGAGTACGACAACTCATGCGGCGTCCCCGGACTCCGAGTTGACTCGTACGCATGCCCGAAGAAGTCACTGACACCCGCCCGTCGCGCACCTGGATCGCTCCGCTGATCTCCACGGTCGTGACGCTTCCGCTGGCCTTCTTCACCCTGGTCTTCGGCGCGCTCTCGTCGATAGCCTGCGAGTACTGCGAGGAGGCCGAGGCCCACCGGTTCGGCACCAGCTTCGATGGCGCGTGGGCGGTGCTCACCGTCGGCCTGGTGCCGGCGCTGATCACCCTGGTCGCGAGCTGGGTGCTCAGCAGGCGCAGGCCACCGGCCGCTCTCGCCCTCGCCGTGCTCGCGCCGAGCGTCGTGTTCTTCGCGTGGGTGACGTTCATGGTCCTGGTCGACTGGCCCTGAGCCTCCAGAGGCGTACCGATGCCCGCTCGGACAGCTGCGGCGTCAGGGGACCTTGAGCAGGTCGCGGAGTTCGCTCACGTAGGCACGGACATCACGTTCGATGGCGGGCTCGGTGACGCCGTCCGGGGTGACGGCTGAGCCATGGGTGACCTGGCGGCAGGGGCGGCAGAGGCCGTCGGGAAGCGCATCGGGGCGGCCGGGGGTGCCGCACCGGGTGCACTCGACCATGACGCGGCGGGCGGGGACGACGGGGGCTTCCGGGGCGACGGGCAGGACGGGTGGGATCTTGTCGTTGAGCCGACGGCGCAGGAATCCGACGGGCGAGTCGACCTGGGCGGGAAGTCCTGCAGTGAGGGCCTGGGTGAGGTAGTCCGTGCTCACGCCGCGTGCAAGCCATTCGGTGGCGCCGTCCCTCCAGTGCCTCGCAGTCGACGGCGGAGAGGGCCAACCTGTGGTCCATGCGACCGAGTTGGGCCAGGGCCAGGTACGCGGGGGACGGATGAGCGGGTGAGGGATATCTCGATTCCGGCTGTGGGAGTGCGGCCCCGGCGGGCGCGGGCCCCGCTTCGGGCTGGGGCGTTGCGACCGGCAGGGGGCCGGAAGCGACCCGTCGCCAGCGGCCCCAGGCGCCGGAACCAGACACTCCGTGGGCGCCCGGCGCGGCAGGGATGTGATCGTCGACGGTTCAAGCCCGGGCTCAGCCCCGACCCCGGCCCGGCTGTCCTCGGCGGCGAGGTAGTCGGCCCACCATTCGTTGTCGCGCGCGGTGCGGACACTTCTCTGCGTTGCGCGGGGGTTGTCGCGCCGAAAGCTGTAAATACACCGGATGACCGTCGAGAGGTTGAGTCAAAAAGAGCCCCCGCCCGTCCCGGCATCGGGACGGGCGGGGGCTCACCGGCCGGGCGCGGCCGAGGATCAGTCCAGGTTCCAGGCCGCGTCGTTGGGGGCGATCCGCCACAGCCGGTCGGAGCTGGGGTACGCGGTGTCGAGGTGCAGGGAGTCCCAACTGCCGTCGTTGTAGCGGTTCAGGGCGATGGCGACGTTCTTGTTGACCTTCGGGCGCCACATCCACCACCCGGTGTGCTTGCCGTCGGCCCTTTCGCCCCTGAGGATCCACTTCTGCAGGTCGGAACCGTCGCAGGTCCGCACAACGACGGTGGTGCCGCGCTCGGCAGTCGCGGAGGCGGGCTGGAGGCACTTGTTCGCCGCCCTGTTCCGGTACACGGTGGTCCAGGAACCGGCCTCGTCCGCGCCCCAGGTCGAGTCCGCGTCCCACGCCTCCGTGCTGTACTTCCACGCCGGGCTGCGCAGGGTGATGGCGGTGTTGCCCTCACCCGTGCCGTCGCCGTACAGGGCCAGGCGCCCTCCGCTCATCTTGTTGATGAGGTCCCGGTTCGGGTCCACTCCGGCGGAGGCCGTGGTGACCCCGAGCGTGAGCGTGCCGACAACAGCGATCGTGACGCCCAGGACGACGCGGGGGAGATAGCGATGTGCCATGTAGGAATCCTGCTCTCGTGAGTCCGTGGTGGCCGTATCGGAGGGACGGGCCGGGGCAATCATGGAGGGATCGACTCAGCTGAACCGATGGAAACGCGGCCCATTCACTCAAAGAAACGTGCCCCATTCACTCAAAGGTGGGCGCGCCAGGGGCGGTCGCCGACCTCACCGGTCCCGGGCCCGCTCGGCGCCGCACGAGCCACTGCATACCGACACCCGGGAGCTCTTGTTCACCCGTCCGCCACGCCGGCGCCGAGCGGCACCACCGGGACCACTCCGCCGGTGACCGGCACGCCCTCCGCCTCCGTGACACCGCCCTCGGAGAGCGGCACGCCGTCCGCCGGCTCCTCCCAGCCCGCCGCACCGCGGGCCTGGCCCTGCTGACCGCACTGCACGACCCCGAGGAGGACCTGGTCCGCCAGTACGCGGCCGAGGCGCTCGGCCCCTACGCGGACGAGCCACCGGTCCACGAGGCCCTGACCGCCACCGCGCTGGAGGACGACGACCCGCTCGTGCGGCACAGCGCCCTGGCCGCCGTCGAGGAGGCGGGCCCGAGCGAGGCCCGTACCGGCCTGCTGCGCGCCCTCACCCACGACCCGGACCTGGGCGGGGCTGCGGCCCGCATCCTCACGGAGTGGGACCGGAACCCCGACGTCCGGTGACCTGAGCCGGAGATTCCCTGATGGTTCTGCGCGCGGCCGGAGCTGCCGACCAGGCGCCCACTACGGGCAGCGCCGCAGGAAGGGCCTCTCGTCCGGATCACGCCGGCTCGCGGTGTCCGGCGTGATCCGGACGAGAGACCGTGCGGACGGTGCCCGCTACTGGATCCTGAAACTGTCGACGATCATGTAGTCGCCCGTCTTCATCACGCCCTTGATGATGTGCGCACCGGGGGCGAGCCCGGCCGCGCTGAAGACGGTCTTCTGATGGACGCGCGTGGCGTTGTGGTTGTCGATCGTGCCCACGGACCGGCCGTCGATGAAGAGCTCGACCTCGCCCTCGTCGGTGTTGACCTGGGTGATGAGATCGATCGCGGTCCCGTTGAAGGCGAGCTCGAAGGAGTCCCCCACCGTCTGGGTGGCCTGCACGTCGTCGGCCCAGCCGCCCGCGCCGCCCCGGTACCTGTTCTTCCAGTCCCAGCCGGTACCGGTGTAGACGACACCGGACGTGTTGTTGATCTGCTCGCCGCCGGTGGGCTTGCGCAGGGCCACCTCGACGGACGCCTGATCACGCCAGACCTTCAGCGCGACATCGGCTCCTGGAGCGGCCTGGTTGTACGCGAACCAGAAGCTGTTGCGGTCGGTCACCGGCCGGCCGTCGATCTCCCGGATGACGTCATTGGCGCGCAGCCCCTGCCGGTACGCCTCCGAGGTGCTCGGCACGGAAGCGAGGTGCAGGCCGTTGGTGTCGGTCAGTCCCGTGGCGGACTTGATCGCGTCGGAGTAGATCCGGGTGACCGGCACGCCCAGCAGCGGTTCCGGAAGGGCTTCGAGGGTGTCGGTGTCGGGAGCCTCCGTGGGCCAGGTGAGCGGCGGCGGGGTGGGGGATCCGGCCTTGCCGAAGCCGCTCATCGCGATGTTGTGGAAGCCGAGGGCCAGGGCGGGCGAGTCGGACTGGACGGTGTAGTCGAGCTTGGCGGGGTCGGCGAACGGGGAAGTGCCGGTGAACTTCGGGTCGGCGATCACCGAGCGGGTGTCCAGCCCGTTCGCCCGCCAGGCGTCGCCGAGGCCCTGGACGGCTTTGCCGTTGTTCCAGAACAGGTTGTCGTTGATGACGGGCCTGCTCCTGGCCACGTCGACCTGGATCAGGCTGTAGGGGGTGTCGGTGACGAAGACGTTCTTCTCGACGGTGTCGCCACTGTCCGCGAACCAGACGTGGAAGTGCGCGCCGCCGTTGACGAAGACGTTGTTGCGTACGGTCCGGTGGAAGCCTTCGCGAAGCTTGACCCCGCCGTTGAGCAGCAGGTTGTCCTCGATCAGGTAGTTCGAGCTGCCGTCGTCGAGGTCGATGTCCCAGTGCGAGGAGTGCCGGATCCGGTTGTGTCGGATGACAGTGGTCTCCATCGCGTCCAGCTTCGCGTACGACTTCTTCGTGGCGTCGTCGGCGGACAGCGGCCAGAAGCGGTCCCGGCCCCAGGAGTTGAAGGGGCCGTGGTCGGACGTCTCCTTGACGCAGTTGAAGATGTCGTTGTTCTCGATGAGGTGGCCTCCCCAGGTGCCGTCGTTGATGTCGACGCAGGCGCGGGGACCGTCGTGGATGGTGTTGCCGTCGACGGTGACGCGGCGGCTCATCGATATCTGCACACCGGAGGTCTGCTTCTCGAACTGCCCGTTGTCGTGCAGGTGGTTGTCGCGGATGGTGATGTCGCGGGGGTAGTTCTCGCTCTTCGGTCCGGGCCGGGTGTCGCTGATGGTCCTGCGCATGCTGTCCCAGGTGGACGGCTCGCGGACCGCGTCCGGGTTGCCGATGACCGCGACGTCGGAGGCGCCCGAGTGGCTGAACTCGTTGCCCGAGACGATGTCGTGGCTGTTGTACCCGTCGATCAGGAGGGCGTTGCCGCCGAGCTGGTCGAAGCGTGAGTCGCGTACGGAGACGTTCTCGGTGTTCTTCAGATGGACGGCGGCCACCCGGGCCAGGGCCCAGTCCCCGAGCTGGAGCTTCTCGTACGGCTGGTTGAACAGGGTGCGGTGGGTCCGGGTAAAGGTGAATCCGGAGAAGGTCAGGTCGCGGACGGCGTCGCCCGGCCCGTTGCCCTCCACCCGGATCAGCTCGTTCTGCTCGGCCGTCTCGACCTGGGCCCGTGCGGGGTCGACGCCCGCCGGGGGATGGAAGTACAGCTTCCCGGCGGGCTTGTCGTAGAACCACTCGCCGGGTGCGTCGAGCTCCTCGAAGACGTTCTCGACCATGCGGTACGTGGCGTGCAGCCCGCTGCCCCGGTTGTTGTCACCGACCCAGGCCAGCTCGGGCGTGCCGTCCGCCTTCACACCGGTGACCTTGAAGGAGTTCCCGCCCCACATCCCGTCGTGCAGACCGCGCACGAGTGCCGTCGTCGGGTTCTTCCAACGGGCCACGTGCTCGGGGGAGATGGCGTCCGGCGCGTACCCGCCGAGGATCGCCGTGTCCGGGTCGTAGTCGGGGTAGCGGGCGAGCGTCTGCCGCTGCCCGTCGACGAAGAGCCCGTCGAAGTCGAGGCCGGCTCCGATGTCCGCGACCTTGATCGAACCGGAGAAGGACCTCCAGCGGGGCGCGAGCGAACGGCCGCCGCTGATGGCGACGCGCTCACCGGGCGCCGCGAGGTACCGGACCGGAGACCCGGCGGTACCGGAGTCGGCCGTGGTGAACTTCAGAGCGGACCGCAGCCGGTACGTACCACCGTGCACCACGACGTCGACCGGTCTTCGCTGCGCCACCCCCTTGCGCAACGTCGTTCGGACGGCCTTCTGGGCCCGCTCCAGCGTCCGGAACGGCCGGTCGGCCGATCCCTTGGCCTGGTCGCTTCCGGTGACCGACACGTGGAAGACGACCGGTTTCGCGCCCTTGCCGTGGGCGGCGGCGGGGACGACGGGCAGGACGGCCAGCCCGACCCCCGTCGCGGCCGCCACGAGCGCGGCCAGCACCGGGGGCGGAGTCGGGCGGCTGGAACTCGAACCTGGGACAGTGCGCACGGGCACTCCTCATCGACGGTCACGTCGTGTCGGCTTCCATGAAAGCCAGGCATCCAATGTCTATGCCCAACTTTTGCGAGTTGTACGGGGATTACCGCGCCGAAAGCTATAAATACATCGGATGACCGTCAAGGGCTTGAACCAAAAAGAGTCCCCGCCCGTCCCGGCATCGGGACGAACGGGGACTCACCGGACCGGCGTCGCCACCAGGCGGTCCGGGTGCCGGGCCATTTCGAAGAACGCCTGCTCAGCGCCGCCCAAGCCGCTGCGCGACCTCCGTCGCCCAGTACGTCAGGATCATCTGCGCACCGGCCCGGCGGATGCCGGTCAGGCTCTCCATGATCGCCGCGTCCCGGTCGATCCAGCCCTTCTCGGCGGCGGCCTCGATCATCGAGTACTCACCGCTGATCTGGTACGCGGCGACCGGCACGTCCACCGACTCGGCGACCTTCGCCACGATGTCGAGATACGGTCCGGCCGGCTTGACCATGACCATGTCGGCGCCCTCTTCGAGGTCGAGCGCCAGCTCGCGCAGGGACTCGCGGGCGTTCGCCGGGTCCTGCTGGTACGTCTTGCGGTCACCCTTGAGCGAGGAGCCGACGGCCTCGCGGAACGGCCCGAAGAACGCCGAGGAGTACTTCACCGTGTAAGCGAGGATCGAGACGTCCTCGTGGCCCGTCTGGTCGAGCGCGTCGCGGACGACGCCGACCTGGCCGTCCATCATGCCGCTGGGGCCGACCACATGGGCGCCCGCGTCGGCCTGGACCTGGGCCATCTCGGCGTACCGCTCCAGCGTCGCATCGTTGTCGACGCGGCCGTCGGCGGTCAGCACGCCGCAGTGGCCGTGGTCGGTGTACTCGTCCAGGCACAGGTCCGACATGACGACGAGATCGTCACCGACCTCCTCGCGCACCGCGCGCAGAGCGATCTGGAGGATGCCGTCCGGGTCCGTACCCGCCGTGCCCCGGGCGTCCTTCTTCTCGTCCGCGGGGACGCCGAAGAGCATGATCCCGGAGACCCCGGCCGACACCGCATCGACGGCGGCCTTCCGCAGGGTGTCCAGGGTGTGCTGCTGTACGCCGGGCATGGCCGAGATGGCGACCGGGGCGTCGATGCCCTCGCGCACGAACGCGGGCAGGATCAGATTCGCCGCATCGAGCCGCGTCTCGGCGACCATCCGCCGCATCACCGGGGTCGTCCGCAGCCGCCGGGGGCGGGAGCCGGGGAAGTTTCCGTACACAGTCATCCTTCGAGACTAGACCCGTACACATCACCGTCTTACCGACACCTGTGCCGGGAAAACGGGCAGGGGCCCGGCCGCCGAAGCAGCCGGACCCCTGACACAGTCAACCGGGCCGATCAGGTCGTCGTACGACGCCGCCGCGCACCGGGACGCCGCTCGCTCGGCCGCGTCACCGGGTCACCGGCCACCCTCGCCGCCTCCCGGCGCTGCGCACCGAACTCGGCGAGGGCCTCGGCCAGCTTGTGCACCGAAGGCTCCGGCGACAGGACGTCGACGCGCAGGCCGTGCTCCTCGGCGGTCTTGGCCGTCGCCGGGCCGATACACGCGATGACCGTCACGTTGTGCGGCTTGCCCGCGATGCCGACGAGGTTCCGGACGGTCGACGACGAGGTGAAGAGCACCGCGTCGAAACCGCCGCCCTTGATGGCCTCACGCGTGTCGGCGGGCGGCGGCGAGGCGCGGACCGTGCGGTACGCGGTGACGTCGTCGACCTCCCAGCCCAGCTCGATGAGCCCGGCCACCAGCGTCTCGGTGGCGATGTCGGCGCGCGGCAGGAAGACGCGGTCGATCGGGTCGAAGACCGGGTCGTACGGCGGCCAGTCCTCCAGCAGACCGGCGGCGGACTGCTCACCGGACGGCACCAGGTCCGGCTTCACACCGAAGTCGATCAGCGCGGCGGCGGTCTGCTCGCCGACGGCCGCGACCTTGATCCCCGCAAAGGCACGGGCGTCGAGCCCGTACTCCTCGAACTTCTCCCTGACGGCCTTCACCGCGTTCACGCTGGTGAAGGCGATCCACTCGTAGCGGCCCGTGACCAGGCCCTTGACCGCGCGCTCCATCTGCTGGGGCGTACGCGGCGGCTCGACGGCGATCGTCGGGACCTCGTGCGGCACGGCACCGTACGAACGAAGCTGGTCGGAGAGCGACGCCGACTGCTCCTTGGTACGCGGGACGAGCACCTTCCAGCCGAACAGAGGCTTGGACTCGAACCACGCGAGCTGGTCGCGCTGGGCGTCGGAGCTGCGCTCACCGACCACGGCTATGACGGGCTGATGCCCGTCCGGCGACGGGAGGACCTTCGCCTGCTTCAGGACCTGGGCGATCGTCCCGAGGGTCGCCGTCCAGGTGCGCTGGCGGGTGGTCGTACCGGCCACCGTCACGGTCAGCGGGGTGTCGGGCTTGCGGCCCGCCGAGACCAGCTCACCGGCGGCCGAGGCCACCGAGTCGAGGGTCGTCGAGACGACGGCCGTGGCATCGCTCGCGCCGACCTCGGTCCAGCAGCGTTCCGAGGCGGTGCGGGCGTCGACGAACCGGACGTCGGCGCCCTTCGCGTCACGCAGCGGCACACCGGCGTACGCGGGCACGCCCACGACGTTGGCGACACCCGGCACGACCTCGAAGGGGATACCGGCGGTGGCGCAGGCGAGCATCTCGGCGCCGGCGTTCCCGTCCAGTCCCGGGTCGCCCAGGACGGCACGGACGACCCGCCTGCCGCCCTTCGCTGCCTCCATGACAAGATTGACCGCATCCCTGAGAACGGGAACACCGGCGGCTGTTGACTGCGCGTCAACAACCGTCAGCTCAGGCGTGCTTACGCCTGCCCGCGCATGGCAGCGAACGACGCCGAGAACGTCCGGCTCGGCGACAAGGACGTCCGCGCTCGCGAGCGCCTCGACAGCGCGCAGAGTCAGCAGTCCCGGGTCGCCGGGACCGGCGCCGAGGAAGGTGACGTGCCCTTGTGCGGACAGGGCCGGAAAGTCGGATGCGGCGGGGCCGGTGGGGCTCAAAGTGCTCGCTCCCCCATAAGACCGGCCGCACCCTTGGCGAGCATCTCGGCCGCGAGTTCGCGACCGAGGGCCGCCGCGTCGTCGTGCGACGTGGGGACGGGACCGGTGGTGGACATCTGTACCAGCGAGGAACCGTCGGTTGAACCGACGACACCGCGCAGGCGCAGTTCATTGACAGCCTGTCCGTCGACCAGGAGGTCGGCCAGCGCACCCACAGGTGCGGAGCAACCGGCCTCCAGGGCGGCGAGCAGGGCACGCTCGGCGGTCACGGCGGCCCGGGTGTACGGGTCGTCGAGCTCGGCGAGCGCGGCGGCGAGGTCTGCGCTGGTCGCAGCGCATTCGATCGCCAGTGCTCCCTGGCCGGGAGCGGGCAGGACGGTGTCGACCGACAGGAAGTCGGTCACCTCACCGATCCGGCCGAGGCGGCTGAGCCCGGCCGCGGCGAGTACCACCGCGTCCAGCTCTCCGCTTCGTACAAATCCGATACGCGTATCGACGTTCCCCCGGATCGGCACGGTCTCGATGTCGAGGCCGTGGTTACGGGCGTACGCGTTGAGCTGCGCCATGCGGCGCGGCGAGCCGGTGCCTACGCGGGCACCGGACGGCAGCTGCTCGAAGGTCAGCCCGTCCCGCGCCACCAGTACGTCGCGCGGGTCCTCGCGCACCGGTACGGCGGCCAGCACGAGGCCCTCGGGCTGGGCGGTCGGCAGGTCCTTGAGCGAGTGGACGGCGAAGTCCACCTCGCCGCGCAGCAGCGCGTCGCGCAGCGCCGCGACGAACACGCCGGTGCCGCCGATCTGCGCGAGGTGCTCCCGGGAGGTGTCGCCGTACGTGGTGATCTCGACGAGCTCGACGGCGCGCCCGGTCACCTCGCTGACCGCGTCGGCGACGAGGCCGGACTGCGCCATGGCGAGCTTGCTGCGCCGGGTCCCCAGCCGCAGCGGCTTGGTGGCCCCCGCGCCCAGGGGTGAGTTGTCGGTCATGACCGCCCTCTATTCGGGTCGTTCAGGTCTGCCCGGGAGACGGCGGCGACCGTCTGCGGGTCGAGGTCGAAGAGTTCCCGC
This sequence comes from Streptomyces sp. NPDC088246, assembly GCF_044741025.1. Lineage (NCBI taxonomy): Bacteria > Bacillati > Actinomycetota > Actinomycetes > Kitasatosporales > Streptomycetaceae > Streptomyces > Streptomyces sp. NPDC088246. The sequence continues at coordinate 13,512 of NZ_JBIURV010000074.1, read as the reverse complement.
AGCGCATCGGCGTACCCGGCGCCGCCGGGCTCGCTGGCGAGCTGCTTGACCCGCACGGTGGGCGCGTGCAGGAGCTTGTCGACGACGCGGCGCACGGTCTGCGTGATCTCGGCGCGCTGCTTCTCGTCCAGGTCGGGGAGGCGTCCGTCGAGCCGCGCGATCTCGCCCGCGACCACTCCGGCGGCCATCGTGCGCAGGGCGACGACGGTCGGGGTGATGTGGGCGGCGCGCTGGGCGGCGCCGAAGGCCGCGACCTCGTCACCGACGATGGTGCGCACCTGGTCCACATCGGCGGCCATCGGGGCGTCCGCGGACGCCTCGGCGAGCGACTCGATGTCGACGAGGCGCACACCGTCGAGGCGGGCGGTGGCTCCGTCGATGTCGCGCGGCATGGCGAGGTCGAGCAGGGCGAGGCGGACGGGGCCGGCGCCCTGGGCGGGCACGGTGGCCCGGCGGACGGCCTGGCGCACCGTACCGGCGGTGCCGTTCTCCACCCAGGCGGCGTGCCGGTCGGGGTCGGCGGGCGGCGCGGGGACGGACGCGGCGGGCGCCTCGTACGCGGGGTCGCAGGCCAGGCCGAGCGCTCCGGCGACGGCCTCGGCGGTCAGCACGAGGCCTGTCGCACCGGTGCACGAGACGACGACATCGGCACGTGTCAGTTCGTCGGAGACCGCGGCCATCTCCACGGCGTGGGCGGCCACTCCCGTACCGCCGGGCTGGCCCAGGATCTCGACGAGCCGGTCGGCGCGGGCCCGGGTCCGGTTGGCGACGACGATCTCGGCGACACCGGTACGGGCCAGGGTGGCGGCGGCCAGCGAGGACATCGAGCCGGCGCCGATCACCAGGGCACGCTTGCCCCTGGCCCAGTCGGCGACATCCGCACCGGCAGCGAGCTGTTCGAGACCGAAGGTGACGAGCGACTGCCCGGCCCGGTCGATCCCGGTCTCGCTGTGGGCGCGCTTGCCGACCCGCAGTGCCTGCTGGAAGAGGTCGTTCAGCAGCCGGCCGGCGGTGTGGACCTCCTGCCCCAGCGCCAGCGCGTCCTTGATCTGGCCGAGGATCTGGCCCTCGCCGACGACCATCGAGTCCAGCCCGCAGGCCACCGAGAAGAGGTGGTGGACGGCCCGGTCCTCGTAGTGCACATAGAGATACGGAGTGAGCTCGTCCAGCCCGACGCCGCTGTGCTGGGCGAGGAGCGTGGACAGCTCGGCGACGCCCGCGTGGAACTTGTCCACGTCGGCGTACAGCTCGATGCGGTTGCAGGTGGCCAGCACGGCGGCCTCGGCCGCGGGCTCCGCGGCGAGGGCGTCCTGGAGGAGCTTGGCCTGCGTCTCGGCAGCCAGCGAGGCCCGCTCCAGTACGGAGACGGGGGCGCTGCGGTGGCTCAGCCCTACGACAAGAAGACTCATGCCGGCATCACGGCGGGCATGTCCCCGTCAGGTCCCTTCCGGCCGCCGGTGGCGGCGCGCACGGGCGGTGCGGCCGGGTCCGGGCTGCTCTCGGCTCCGTCATCGCCGGCCTTGCGCTGCTCGTGGAAGGCGAGGATCTGAAGCTCGATGGACAGGTCGACCTTGCGCACGTCGACGCCGTCGGGCACGGAGAGCACCGTCGGCGCGAAGTTCAGGATGGAGGTGACGCCCGCGGCGACAAGCCGGTCGCAGACCTGCTGAGCGGCACCTGCCGGGGTCGAGATGACACCGATCGACACACCGTTGTCACCGACGATCTTCTCCAGTTCGTCGGCGTGCTGCACGGGAATCCCGGCAACGGGCGTTCCGGCCATCGCGGGGTCGGCGTCGATCAGTGCGGCGACCCGGAAACCACGGGAGGCGAAGCCGCCGTAGTTGGCGAGCGCGGCGCCGAGGTTACCGATACCGACGATCACGACAGGCCAGTCCTGGGTGAGCCCGAGTTCGCGGGAGATCTGGTAGACGAGATACTCGACGTCGTACCCGACACCACGCGTCCCGTAGGACCCGAGGTAGCTGAAGTCCTTGCGCAACTTGGCAGAGTTGACCCCCGCCGCCGCGGCGAGCTCCTCGGACGAGACCGTGGGGACCGAGCGCTCGGAGAGCGCGGTCAGTGCGCGCAGGTACAGCGGAAGTCGGGCGACGGTGGCCTCGGGAATTCCTCGGCTACGGGTCGCCGGTCGGTGATTTCGGCCAGTTGCCACGGTGCTCCTGCGGGATGAGCGGGGCTGCAGGCGGCCGTATGTCCCAAGGCCGCCCCGTCGAATGCAGGCTATGTCTTTGTGAACGCGTGCACAAAGATGGTGTCCGTTTTGTCCGGTCAAAGTGACCGGGGTCACGCACATTCGTCGCGCGATCCCGGAACCAAGGATCGCATCAGCCCGTTGCAGGCCCGAAGGGGGCAAAGCGGTACACACTCCTTACAGCCACTCCCCCGAGAGCACTCAAAACGCCCATGATGGTAACCGCGTTTTCCTCACGAACGCAGTGCGTTGCGCAGCCTCGCCGGGTCCACCCGCCAGAACGTGTGCTGTTCGTTATCAATCAGGACAACCGGGATCTGCTCCCAGTACTCCCGGTGCAGCCCCTCGTCCTGGGTGATGTCCTTCTCCTCCCAGGACGCACCGGTCTCCGCACAGACCTCCCGCACCACCGCCCTCGCGTCGTCGCAGAGGTGACATCCGGGCTTCCCGACCAGGGTCACCACCCGGTCCGCGGGCTTCTTCTTCGTACGTCGCAGCAGAGCACTCATGCCTTCATTCTGCGCCGGAAAGGGACCGCCCCTCCGACCGGAAGGGGGCCACTTCCGCCCTTGATCCGAAACACCCCGAATCGCCCGTTCAACAAATCAGCAGCCGAGAGTTCACGGCACGGCATCCCAGCAGGTCGGGAAGGGCCGAACCGACTGGCTATGCTCACGACATGGCCGCTCTTGGATGGCTCACACCCCGTAGGCGCCCCGCGACAGCACGGAGCGTGCTGGCAGGCGAGGCAGCAGCTGAGGCAGCACGGAAGTCCTCCCTCCCCGACGATCAGTCCTCCGCCATCGCCCAGGACACCCCTGTCCTCACCACACCCGAGGAACCCCCCTTCCCGGTCGTCGGCGACGACCGGGCCGCCGCCTTCTTCGACCTGGACAACACCGTGATGCAGGGCGCGGCGATCTTCCACTTCGGCCGCGGCCTGTACAAGCGGAAGTTCTTCCAGCGCCGCGAGCTGACCAGGTTCGCCTGGCAGCAGGCATGGTTCAGGCTGGCCGGCGTCGAGGACCCGGAACACATGCAGGACGCCCGCGACAGCGCCCTGTCCATCGTCAAGGGCCACCGCGTATCCGAGCTGATGTCCATCGGCGAGGAGATCTACGACGAGTACATGGCCGACCGCATCTGGCCCGGCACCCGCGCACTCGCCCAGGCCCACCTCGATGCCGGACAGCGGGTCTGGCTGGTCACCGCCGCCCCGGTGGAGACCGCCACGATCATCGCCCGCCGCCTGGGCCTGACCGGCGCACTCGGCACGGTCGCCGAATCCGTCGACGGCGTCTACACCGGCCGCCTGGTCGGCGAGCCGCTGCATGGCCCCGCGAAGGCCGAGGCGGTCCGCGCCCTTGCGGCGGCCGAGGGTCTGGACCTCGACCGCTGTGCGGCGTACAGCGATTCGCACAACGACATCCCGATGCTGTCCCTGGTCGGACACCCGTACGCGATCAACCCGGACGCCAAGCTCCGCAAGCACGCCCGCGCGCTCGACTGGCGGCTGCGGGACTACCGGACGGGCCGCAAGGCGGCCAAGGTCGGCATCCCGGCCGCGGCCGGCGTGGGCGCCCTCGCAGGCGGCACCGCGGCCGCCGTCGCTCTGCACCGCCGCCGCCGCTGACGCACACCCGTTCGCGCCCCCGCCCGATCCCGCCGGGGGCCGCCGAGCCACGCCCGGACGCCTGCCGCCAATCGGGACCCCTTACCCACCGACCGCTCCCGCCAGTCGGATTGCGAGCACCCGACCACAACCCGTCGCGCCCGTAGGCAGATCGCGAAGTAATCCGATCAATAACCGGTCACGATGTGCTACTTGATGCATCGATTAGTCGCTACAGAAACGACGTAATCGGTGATTTTAGCAACTGGGTGTAGCACTGCCTGTACGAAGCGTTATTCTCCTCAGACGCATTCCGGAACCCACCACTCACTACGACGAGTGACGGTTTCGCACTGAACGTGATGGAAGCTCTGCCTCTGGGAGTCCCGTGTACCCACACGTCGGGGTTGACGCCTCGGGCCTGGCTACGCTGCGCGCAACGGTCGCCGACCGCTTGCGCGGCTTCGTCCCCACCGCGTACGCCGTACCCGCATTTGCCACCCCTGCACCTGTCGGCCCTTGCTACGCCCTGGCCGAACGCGGTGCGGCGGTCGGAAGACGCAGCAACCGCGGCGCAACTACTACGTCCACCGTTCGCCGGCCCACCGCCGACAGCGACAGCGCGCGCATGATGGATCTCGTCGAGCGTGCACAGGCCGGCGAGGCCGACGCCTTCGGCCGCCTCTACGACCAGTACAGCGACACCGTCTACCGCTACATCTACTACCGCGTGGGCGGCAAGGCGACTGCGGAGGACCTCACGAGTGAGACCTTCCTGCGCGCCCTGCGCCGCATCTCCACGTTCACCTGGCAGGGCCGCGACTTCGGTGCCTGGCTGGTCACAATCGCCCGCAACCTGGTCGCCGACCACTTCAAGTCCAGCCGTTTCCGGCTGGAGGTGACCACCGGCGAAATGCTCGATGCCAACGAAGTCGAGCGCAGCCCGGAGGACTCCGTCCTGGAGTCTCTCTCCAACGCCGCACTGCTGCAGGCCGTGCGCCGACTCAACCCCCAGCAGCAGGAGTGCGTGACCCTGCGTTTCCTGCAGGGCCTCTCGGTCGCCGAGACCGCCCGGGTCATGGGCAAGAACGAGGGTGCGATCAAGACCCTCCAGTACCGCGCCGTCCGCACCCTGGCCCGGCTGCTTCCGGACGATGCCCGCTGACCCCACTCCCGGCCGAATCACCCTCGGCGATATGTCCGTCACGCACTGGTCCGATCATCCTTCGTGCGTAACCCAAGTGCCGCGCCCCTCGTTGTGCCGGTTGCAGGCCCCCTGTCGTCACCCCATGTCCGCCGCCACTCACTCTTTCGTGTGGAAGCGCTCAAGGTGTGCAACTATCCGGACCCCCAGGGGAGTCGACCGTCATGACGAGAGGAGGTGCCGCCAGTGATCGCAAACGTCTCGGCACACCGGCGGGCGAACGCCTTCGCCCAGGCCCTGGAGGAGCAGTCGCTCCGCGGTGCGGCGGCCGTACAGCCCGAGGAACCGGCCGAACCGGCCGACCACGGAACGCTGTTGGCCCTGGCGAACGGCCTCGGTGAGCTACCGCGGCCGGAGTTGGATCCCGAAGTCAAAGTGGTGCAGCGAGCCCAGCTCGTCGCCGCCATGGAGGCCATGCTCGCCGAGGGTGGTGCGTCCGCGGGCCCTACGGTGCCCGAGCAACGGCCCAAGGGGGCCCACCGGGCCTCCCCGCTCCGGAAATTGCGTCCGCGCTCACGCTGGACGAAGGGCCTCGCGGCCGGCGGACTCACCGTCGGTGTGGCGGCGGGGGCCTTCGGCGGAGTGGCCGCTGCCAGTTCCGACGCCCTGCCGGGTGATTCGCTGTACGGGCTCAAGCGCGGCATGGAGGACATCCACCTCGGCATGGCCAGCGGCGATGCCGACCGCGGCGAGGTCTACCTCGACCAGGCATCGACCCGGCTCAGCGAAGCCCGTCGGCTGATGGAGCGCGCCCGCTCCGGCGATCTGGACCACGAACAGCTCGGCGAGGTCAGGCGCACGCTCAACGGCATGACGCACGACGCCACCGAGGGCCACCGTCTGCTCCACTCCGCCTACCAGCGGGACGGCGCCATCGGCCCGATCCAGACCCTGGATTCCTTCTCCCGCTCGCACCGCGACAGCTGGAGCAGCCTGCGCGACCGGCTGCCCGTCCAGCTGACCGATGTCGGCGACCAGGTCAGCTCGGTCTTCGACGCCATAGACGAAGAAGTCGAACCGCTGCAGTCGCTGCTGCCCCGCACCCCGGACAGGAGCAGCGGTTCCCAGCAGTCGGACGAAACGGAGCAGGGCACGGGACCGTCCGATACGGACCAGTCCTCGCCCTCGTCACCGGAAGCCTCACAAGGCCGTACGGGCGACAGCGCCTCGCCCCACCCGTCCGGCTCCGGCAACACCCCGTCCGACGGCCTGATCACCGGCGGCACGGACGGCCTCCTCGGCACCCCGCCCCCGGGCACCACCCCGTCCACCGACGGCCGTTTCAGCCCCCCGCCCACCCCGGACGTAACCCTGCCCCCGCTCCTCCCCGGCCTGCTCCCCGGCCTGGGAATCAACGGCGAGGACCTGAACGACTAGCGCAACCCCCAATCGCCGGACGGGCATTCAGCAACATCGCGCCCGTCCGGCGACTGAGGACAAAACACCCGCCGAGCGCCCCCGGCGCTCCTCGCGCATACCCCTCAGAAGAACACCGACCTCCGCTGCACCAACAACTTGTACAGCGTGTGCTGAATCTGCTCCCGCACCTGATCCGTCAGATTGAACATCAGCATCGGATCCTCCGCTGCCTCCACCGGATACCCACTCGTGGAGATCGGCTCCCCGAACTGGATCGTCCACTTCGTCGGCAACGGCACCGCCCCGAGCGGCCCCAGCCAGGGAAACGTCGGCGTGATCGGGAAGTACGGAAACCCCAGCAGCCGCGCCAGCGTCTTCGAGTTGCCGATCATCGGGTAGATCTCCTCCGCCCCCACGATCGAGCACGGAACGATCGGCACCCCGGCCCGCAACGCCGTGGAGACAAAGCCGCCCCGCCCGAAACGCTGCAGCTTGTACCGCTCGCCGAACGGCTTGCCGATGCCCTTGAAGCCTTCCGGCATCACCCCGACGACCTCGCCCCGCCGCAGCAGCCGCTCCGCGTCCTCCGCACAGGCCAGCGTGTGCCCGGCCTTGCGGGCAAGCTCGTTGACCACCGGCAGCATGAAGACGAGATCAGCGGCGAGCAGCCGCAGATGCCGCCCCGCCGGATGGTTGTCGTGCACCGCGACCTGGAGCATCAGCCCGTCGAGCGGCAGCGTCCCCGAGTGGTTGGACACGATGAGCGCCCCGCCGTCGGACGGGATGTTCTCAATGCCCTTCACCTCGACCCGGAAGTACTTCTCGTACATCGGCCGCAGCATCGACATCAGGACCTGATCGGTCAGCTCCTTGTCGTACCCGAACTCGTCGACGTCGTACTCACCGGTGACCCGCCGACGCAGGAACGCGAGCCCGCCGGCGATCCGCCGGTCCCAGCCATCGCGCTCGACCCCCTCCAGGGGCTGCCCGGCCTGCTGGGGCTCCTCCTGCGGCAGCGAGGCGTCCTGCTGCCCGGGAAGGGCACTGACGGCCGCTGTACCGACCACGGAGGCCGCCGAGGGCCCCTGGCCCCGGCTGCCGCCCCCTGCGGACCGGCGTCGCGCAGAGCGCGGCGAGCCGCCCGACCGCGAACGGTCGTCGTCGAACGGAATGACCTTGGCATCCGCCATCGTCGGTGCGCTCCTCTACCTGGCGCTGGGGGTCGGGTGTGTGTCGCCCGCCCCGGTGATCCCCGGAACATCGCCGGCCGCCCCGGCGAACGGCATGGCGGCCAGTCGGTCGACCGCCCTGCCCACCGCCTCCGGCGGCAGCAGTCCCGGCCCCTGGCTGCGCGCAAACTCCGCGAATGTCTCCGCGGTACTGAACTGTGGGTGGAAACCCAGGGTCTCGCGCATCTGGACGGTGGAGACCACCCGGCCGTGGGTGAGCAGCCGGATCTGCTCCGGCGAGAAGTCCGTCATGCCGACCGTGCGCAGCGCCTGGCCGACCCAGGTGACGGCGGGCAGCAGCAGCGGCATCGTCGGCCGCCCCAGCCGCCGCGAGCACTGCGAGAGCAGCAGCACACCGTCCCCGGCAATGTTGAAGGTTCCGCTGTTCAGCGTCCCGCGCCTCGGCTCTCGCGAGGCGATTCCGAGTACGTCGACGACATCGTCCTCATGCACGAACTGGAGCCTCGGGTCGTATCCGAACACCGTCGGCAGTACGGGCAGCGACAGATAGTCGGCGAGCGGCGAATCCGCCTCCGGCCCCAGGATGTTCGCGAACCTGAGCACGCACACGGCGACGTCCGGCCGACGGCGCGCGAAGCCCCGTACGTACCCCTCGACCTCCACCACGTCCTTGGCGAAGCCCCCGCTCGGCAGGGACTTGGGCGGGGTGGTCTCGGTGAAGACCGCAGGATCGCGGGGCGCGGAGCCGTACACATTCGTACTGGATTTGATCACCAGCCGCCGCACGCTCGGCGCCTTCTGGCAGGCACCGAGCAGCTGCATGGTGCCGATGACGTTGGTCTCCTTGACCGCCGTCCGGCCACCCGTGCCGACCGTCTTGGCGGAGACGTCCAGATGGACGACCGTGTCGACGGAGTGCTCGGCAAGGACTCTGGCGATCGCGGGCTGGCGGATGTCCGCGCGCACGAAGTCGGCGTCGCCCAACTGGTGTCCGGGCGCGACCGCGTCCACGGCGATCACCCGGTCCACTTCCGGATCACGCTGGATACGCCGCACGAAGCGGCCGCCGAGTTGCCGGGCCGCTCCCGTGACCAGCACGACCTTCCCCAAGATCAGCGCCTTCCGTCGAAAGGTTTCCCCTGGCCGTCACCGTAGCGGGTGGATGTTGCCCTGTGATGACCGCACGGCGGCCTTCCAGCAAGTCTTTGGTCCGAATGCGCGTACGCGCCGCCCCACAACGCACCGCAGCCCTCCCGCCATGTCGGCGGGAGGGCTGCGGATACACGAACTGCGTTCGCCTACTTCTTGTTGCGACGCTGAACGCGCGTGCGCTTGAGCAGCTTGCGGTGCTTCTTCTTGGCCATCCGCTTGCGCCGCTTCTTGATAACAGAGCCCACGACTACCCTCGCTCACTTCTTCTTCACTGGTGCGGGGCGTCTGGGCCCACACGACCTACGTCGGCCTAGCCTACCCGCCACCGCGTGAGGGGCGTAATCCGAGGCGAACCTCAGGCGGACTCCACCCCCACAAAGGACTCGCGGAGATACTCGTGAACCGCTTGCTCCGGAACCCGGAAGGACCTTCCCACCCGGATCGCCGGCAGATGACCGCTGTGCACCAAGCGGTACACGGTCATCTTCGACACCCTCATGACCGAGGCGACTTCCGCCACAGTCAGAAACTTGACCTCGTTGAGAGGCCTCTCGCTGCCAGCAGCCATGACCCACCTGTACCTTCCGCACGAGACGCGCACCGGCTTCCCCTCCGGTGACTCTTCGTCGTTGTGCGCTCACTCCACAGATTAGGGGCGTGTGATGCGAGTGGGGAAGAGGAGAGACGATCGGCCGCCTACTGTGACAGACACGCCCGATTGAGTACATAGCGAGTGAGCGGCCAGTAGTAGGCGGAGCGCACGGCATCGTCGAGCGGAACTGCGACCGACACCCGCCCCTCGGCCTCCCCGACGAACAGCGCCGGATCGTCCGTATCCGCAAGCCCGATCGCCTCGATGCCCAGCTGACCTGCCCCGCAGACCCATCCGTGGTCCCCGACGACCAGTTCCGGCAGCAACCCGCAACCCTCCGCGACCGCCTCCAGAGCCACCCGGACCGGCAACGGCGAATGGGTGTGTGCGCCGGTGTCACCACCGGGAGCCCGCACGCCGGGTTCGCGCACCATCGCGACACCTCGTACGTAGTCGAGGCTGTACGTGCGTACGCCGAACCGGGCCGTTATGTCGATACATCTCCCCTGCGCGGGGGTGAGTACGGGGCATCCGGCCGCCGACATGGCGTCTGCCAGCTCTGCGTAGAAGCCGAGCAGCCGGTGCGGATGACCGGTTCCGAACAGCACCGGTGCCCGCCGGACCGCGGCATACGACAGCCGCATGGCAAAGGCATCCAGACCTGCCAGGGTCCGCTCCGGATCAATCACATCAGGGCCCGAAACATGAGCAGGATCGTCCGAAACCCCGCACTTGTCGGCCATGAGACGAAGAAGATCGGGCTCTCTCCAGCCCCGTTCGGGGTCGAGGCCGAGCATCACCCGCGGGTCACGGGCCGCGAAGAGCCGATAGCTCCGCAGACTCACTTCCCTCGATGTGGCCACGGGCCCGGCCAGCCGGGCCGCCAGCAGATGCGCACGCAGCGCTCCGGTGCTCAACACCCCACCGATGCTCCCCGAATCACCCGGACGGGGGGCCAGAAGCCCGGTTACGCCCCACAGTTGGCCTAACCATTCCTCACCACCGCACGGAAACGGCCACACCGCGACCGCCCCCGCCCGTCTCAGGTCAGCAGCCCCCGCAACGGGAACGCCGCCCGCCTGGTCGCCAGCACCGCCTGATCCAGCCGGTCCGCGGGGTCGTACCCCTCCGCCCACGACTTCCAGGAAGGAGTACGCCCGTCCGTCATCCGGGCCGGCCCCAGCTGCCGCGTCCGGGCATAGACCTCGTCCCGCCACGAGGACGGAATCACCGACTCCGGGTCCACCGGCGCATGCGCGGCGATCCCCACCAGATGCGTCCAGGACCGCGGCACCACATCGACCACCGCATATCCGCCCCCGCCGAGCGCCACCCAGCGCCCGCCCTCCGCGTACTCATGGGCGAGATCGTGACAGGCCGCCATCACCACCCGCTGCGCGTCCAGCGACACCGCGAAATGAGCGAGGGGATCCTCGAAATGCGTATCGGCCCCGTGCTGACTCACCAGCACCTGCGGCCGAAAGTCCGCCAACAGCTCCGGCACCACCGCATGGAACGCCCGCAGCCACCCCGCGTCCCCCGTACCGGCCGGCAGCGCCACATTCACCGCACTGCCCTCACCCGCCCCGGAGCCGGTCTCCTCCGGCCAGCCGGTCTGCGGGAAGAGCGTGCGCGGGTGCTCGTGCAGCGACACGGTCAGGACCCGCGGGTCCTCCCAGAAGGCCGCCTGCACCCCATCCCCGTGGTGCACATCCACATCGATGTACGCGACCCGCTCGGCACCCAGCTCCAGCAGCCGCGCGATGGCGAGCGCCGGATCGTTGTAGATGCAGAACCCCGCCGCACCGCCCGGCATGGCGTGGTGCAGCCCGCCCGCGAAGTTCACGGCATGCGCGGTGTCACCGCGCCACACCGCCTCGGCCGCGGCCACCGACTGCCCGGCGATCAACGCCGACACCTCATGCATCCCCGCGAACGCGGGATCGTCCACCGTCCCGAGCCCGTAGTTCTGATCGGCGTGCTTCGGATCCGCCGACGCGGCACGCACGGCAGCCACATAGTCCTCGCGGTGCACGAGCCGCAGTGTGGACTCCCCGGCGGGCTTGGCCGCCACCACATCCACCGCACCGTCCAGCCCGAACGCCCGCACCAGCCCCATCGTCAGGGCGAGTCTGACGGGGTCCATCGGATGGCTTTCCCCGAAGTCGTATCCCGTTACTGCGTCATCCCACATCAACTGTGTGCGGCCGCTCATGCCCGCCACCGTATCGGGCAGGCTCCGCGCCGAACGACCTGGCGTACACGAGCGTCGCGAGCACCAACACCATCGGCACGAGCATCGCCCCCCGATAGCTCCAGGCATCCCCGAGCGCCCCCACCAGCGGCGACCCCACCAGGAATCCCACGTAGTTGAAGACATTCAGCCGCGCAATGGCCGTATCACTCGCCCCGGGGAACATCCGCCCGGCAGCGGCGAACGTCTGCGGCACGATCACGCACAGCCCGAGCCCCAGCAGGGTGAACCCGAGCATCCCGACCCACGCCCCACCGGCCGCCGCCACCACACCGAACCCGGCAGCAGCCAGCACACTCCCGAACCGCACCACGGCCACAGCCCCGAACCGCCGCACCCCGAAGTCCCCGACAGCCCGCCCCAGCAACGTCGTCACCATGTAGACGTTGTACGGAACGGTCGACAGCTGCTCCGAGCTCCCCAGCACGTCCTGCAGATACTTGGCGCTCCAGTTGGACACCGTCGAGTCCCCGATGTACGCGAAGCTCATCACCAGACAGAGCGGCATCAGCAACTTGAAGGAGACCGATGCGGCCCCCTTCCCCCGTGCCTCTCCCAGGCCCTTCTCCACCGACGCGCCGTCGGCGTACCACCGGCTCCCGATGAACGCGACGGGCAGCAGCACAACAACCGCCGGCAGGTACGAGACCAGCAGCGAGAGATCCCAGTGCGCCCCGGCCCACGCCATGGACGCCCCGGCAATCCCGCCCAGGCTGTACGTGGCATGGAACCCGAGCATGATGGAACGCCCGTACGCCCGCTGAAGACTGACCCCCATCATGTTCATGGAGGCGTCGAGCGCCCCGACGGCAAGCCCGAACACACCGAGAGCCAGGGCCGCCTCCCACAACGCGTTCCCAGCCCCGACACCGAGCAGCGCAAGCAGCACAACGGGCTGCGCCCACCTCAGTACGCCCCCGGGCCGTACCCGCGCGACCACCTTCTCGGTGACCACGCTGCCCGCCCCGGCCAGGATCGGCACCGCGGCCAGGAACAACGGCAACAGCCCGTCGGATATCCCGTACCGGTCCTGGATGGCGGGAATCCGCGTCACGAGCAGAGCGAAGGTGACTCCCTGCACGAAGAAGCTCAACGCGAGGGAGGCCCTGCCGTGCCGCAAACGAGCATCTGTCATGGCCGCGAGCGTAGGGCCAGGCTCTACCCATGGGTAGATGGATCAGGCCAGCAATTCCCGCAGTTGACTCATGTCGGAGAAGTGCCCGGTCACCCCGGCGAGCCGGTCCGCCGGCATCATCGACGTAAACCCGTACACATCCATCCCCGCGGCCCTGGCCGCCTCCACTCCGAGCGGGCTGTCCTCGATGACGACGCACCGCTCAGGAGATACGCCCATCCGCTCGGCGGCGTGCAGGAACAGATCGGGCGCCGGCTTTCCGTGCCCCACATCCTCCGCGCTGAAGATCCACTCCTCCTCGAACCACTGGTCGAGCCCGGTCTTGCGATGCCCGACCCTGATCCGCTCATGGCTGCTGGAGGAAGCGACGCAGTAGGCGACCCCGTCGGCGACAAGCTTCCCCAGCACATCGTCGACACCCGCCACCGGCTCCAGCTCCTGCTGGAAAGCAGCGAAGACCCGCGAGTGAAGCGTCTCGTCGAAGTCCGCGGGCAGCTTCTCCCCGGTCCTCTCCTCGACGAGATCGTGCACCCGGTGCACGGCAGCCCCCATGTAGTCGCGAAGACACTCCTGGTACGAGGTGGGGTGACCGAGCTCTGTGAGGTACTCGGCCAGGATGGTGTTGGAGATCGGCTCGCTGTCCACGAGCACACCGTCGTTGTCGAAGATGACCAGTTCGTAGCGCATGGTTCGAGCCTAGACGCTCAGAACGCAGAAAAGCCCCGTGCCACAAGGGCACGGGGCTTTCCCGTAAAAGGAGTTCGGCGGCGTCCTACTCTCCCACAGGGTCCCCCCTGCAGTA
>NZ_JBIURV010000073.1:0-29428 GCF_044741025.1 Streptomyces sp. NPDC088246 | reverse complement strand
GACCCCCTTCGCGTCGACTCCCTCCTCCGCCTTGGAATCGCACGCACCAGACCGCGTCCGCTATCCGATCGGAGGTCACCCGACAGGCTCTCAGGTCTGCCCGGCCCCAGTGGGCCTGTCCGGCCCCGGGCCCTAGCGTCCGTCCGTCCCCGATCGGTCGGACTCCCACTCCGCCAGCGTCACGACATCCTTGAGGAAGCCCCGGACGCCCAGGAACGAGGAGAGATGCTCCCGGTGTTCCTCGCAGGCCAGCCAGGTCTTACGGCGCTCCGGGGTGTGCAGCTTCGGGTTGTTCCAGGCGAGCACCCATACGGCGTCGGCCCGGCAGCCCTTGGCGGAACAGATGGGTGCGGCGGCAGCGCTCTCGGCCGCGGATTCAGGGGAGTTCACGGACTCAACCCTAGGTCAGCGCCTGCGCCGACCCACGGGCCGGCGGCCGGACGCATCCCCTGCCGGAGAAAACCGGGAAAAGCGACGCCGAGCAGCCACGGGGGGAGCTGCCCGGCGTCGGTCTGTCGCTCCGACGGGGGATGCGGAGCGCCTACGAAGTATGTCACGCAGACCCGGGTGCGGTGCACCGTAACTTCATGATTGAGCTGAGCTTTTCTTGAGCCTTCGGTGCGGTACGGCCCCAACTGTGCTTATGCCGATTCGATCATGCCGATTCCCCGCCGCGCCGGGCCCCGTCGGCTTCCGGACCGGACTGCTCGGATCCGGCCACGGGCGCCGCGTCGAGCGCCGGACGCGTCGGTGTCGGGACGAAGGTCGAAGGAAGCGATGGGGTGTTCTCCCGGCCCGCGTTGGCGATGACCACCGCCACGTACGGGAGCAGCACACCCAGCGCCAGCGCCACGATCGCGACATACCGCTCGACGTTCCACAGGACGGCGGCCAGGATCACCGAAACCGTCCGCACGGACATCGAGATCACATAGCGCCGTTGCCTGCCGCGCACATCGTCCGCGAGCCCCTGCCGGGCCCCCGTGATCCGGAAGACCTCGACACCGCTCTGCTTCCGCATCACGTCTCCACCACCCTTCCCCCGGCGCCTCGCGGGCCGGGGGAGATTTCATTCCCGCGCCGGACGCACCCCGGACCGGACCGCATCCACCGTACGCCCGGCGCGCGACGGCTTCGAGACCGGGGCGCGCCGCATTCGCGCACATCGGCAGCCGTGCCGCACATACGGACGCGTCCGACATGCGGCGTACGGCCCACGGGCCGAGACTGGGCGCACATGCGCGACATCGCGTCGCACGAGGAGGCGACATGGGCTGGTTGTGGGCAATCATCGTGGGTCTGGTGCTCGGTCTGATCGCGAAGGCGATCCTGCCCGGCAAACAGAACATCCCACTCTGGCTGACGACGATCTTCGGCATCATCGGCAGCGTCCTCGGCAATGCCGCCGCCACCTGGATCGGTGTCAACGACACCAAGGGCATCGACTGGACGCGCCACCTGCTCCAGCTGATCGGTGCCGTGGTCGTCGTAGGTGTCGGCGACATGCTGTGGGCCTCGATCCGCGGCACCAGACAGAAAGCCTGAGCCGACAGACGGCCTGAGCCGACAGACGGCCTGAGCCGACACAAGGCCTGGGCCACCGGGCCACACGCACTGCGGCCGGGTACGCGTCACGCGTACCCGGCCGCAGTGCGTGCGTGCGGGATCAGCCGGTGACCTCGACGGCGGCGAGGTTCTTCTTGCCCCGGCGCAGCACCAGCCAGCGCCCGTGCAGCAGCTCCTCGCGGGCCGGCGCGCTCTCGCCGTCCGTGACCTTGACGTTGTTCACGTACGCACCGCCCTCCTTCACCGTGCGGCGGGCGCCCGACTTGCTCGGCGCCAGACCGACCTCCACCAGGAGATCCACCAGCGGGCCCAGCTCGGTGACCTGCGCGTGCGGCACCTCGGACAGCGCGGCGCTCAGCGTCGCCTCGTCCAGCTCGCCGAGCTCACCCTGGCCGAAGAGCGCCTTCGACGCCGCGATGACCGCGGCGCACTGGTCGGCGCCGTGCACCAGCGTCGTCAGCTCCTCGGCCAGCGCGCGCTGCGCCGTCCGGGCCTGCGGACGCTCCTCGGTGACCTTCTCCAGCTCCGCCAGCTCCGCGGGGCTCTGGAAGCTGAGGATGCGCATGTACCGGGAGATGTCCCGGTCGTCCACGTTCAGCCAGAACTGGTAGAACGCGTACGGCGTCGTCATCGCCGGGTCGAGCCAGACGGCCCCGCTCTCGGACTTGCCGAACTTGGTCCCGTCCGCCTTCGTCATCAGCGGCGTCGCCAGCGCGTGCACCTCGGCACCCGGTTCCAGGCGGTGGATCAGGTCGAGGCCCGCGGTGAGGTTGCCCCACTGGTCGCTGCCGCCCTGCTGGAGGGTGCAGCCGTAGCGCCGGTACAGCTCCAGGTAGTCCATGCTCTGGAGCAGCTGGTAGCTGAACTCGGTGTAGCTGATGCCCTCGTCGGACTCCAGCCGCCGGGCGATGGAGTCCTTGGTCAGCATCTTGTTGACGCGGAAGTGCTTGCCGATGTCCCGGAGGAACTCGATCGCGGACATGCCCGAGGTCCAGTCCAGGTTGTTGACCATGGCTGCCGCGTTCTCGCCCTCGAAGGACAGGAACGGCTCGATCTGGGACCGCAGCCGCGACACCCAGTCGGCGACCGTCTCCGGGTCGTTCAGCGTGCGCTCGGCGGTCGGCCTCGGGTCACCGATCTGACCGGTGGCCCCGCCCACCAGGGCGAGCGGCCGCAGACCGGCCCGCTGGAGCCGGCGCATGGTGAGCACCTGCACCAGATGGCCGACGTGCAGACTCGCCGCGGTGGGGTCGTAGCCGCAATAGAACGTGACGGGACCGTCCGCGAGAGCCTTGCGCAGTGCGTCCTCATCAGTGGACTGGGCGAACAGCCCACGCCACTTCAGCTCGTCGACGATGTCCGTCACGGTTCCGTGTCTCCTCAGCTACGTGTATCGAAAGGCAACAGTCAGTCTAGGCGGGTCACACGCCCAGGCTCACCGAGCTCATGTTGAAGTCCGGGATCCGCAGCGCGGGCATGGCGGCCCGGGTGAACCAGTCGCCCCACTCGCGCGGCAGCGTCTTCTCCGTACGGCCCGCTTCCGTGGCCCGCGCCAGCAGATCCACCGGCGACTCGTTGAACCGGAAGTTGTTCACCTCGCCGACGACCTCGCCGCCCTCGACGAGATACACCCCGTCGCGGGTCAGCCCGGTCAGCAGGAGTGTCGCCGGATCGACCTCCCGGATGTACCACATGCAGGTCAGCAGCAGCCCGCGGCCGGTCGTCGCGGCCACCATCTCCTCCAGGGACCGCTCACCGCCGCCCTCCAGCACCAGGTTGTCGATCGCGGGCGCGACCGGCAGCCCGGTCAGCCCGGCCGTGTGCCGGGTGGTCGTCAGATGCTCCAGCCTGCCGTCCCGGATCCAGTCGGTCGATGTCAGCGGCAGACCGTTGTCGAAGACGGAAGCGCCGTCCCCGGAGGCATGGGCGATCACGAACGGCGCCGACTCCAGGCCCGGTGCGTTCGGGTCGCTGCGCAGCGACAGCGGCAGCTCGGACAGGGTCTCGCCGATCCTCGTCCCGCCGCCCGGCTTGGAGAACACCGTCCGGCCCTCCGCGGCGTCCCGTGCCGTCGACGACCACAGCTGGTAGATCAGCAGATCGGCCACGGCGGTCGGCGGCAGCAGCGTCTCGTACCGCCCGGCGGGCAGCTCGATACGGCGTTCCGCCCAGCGCAGCCGCTGCGCCAGCTCCGCGTCGAGCTCGGCCGGATCGACGTCCTTGAAGTCGCGCGTGGAACGGCCCGCCCAGGTCGACCGGGTCCGGTCGGGGGACTTGGCGTTGAGCTCCAGCGTCCCGTTCGGCTGGTCGTGGCGCAGCCGCAGCCCCGTCGACGTACCGAGGTACGTCGAGGTCAGCTGGTGGTGGGCGAAGCCGTACAGCTCACGGCCACCGGAGCGGGCACGGGCGAAGGCGTCGCCGAGCGCCGGCGCGAACTCCGCGAAGACGTCCGAGCCCGTCTCGGCCGGCGCGTCCGTGAAATCGGGCGAGGCGGGCACCCCGCCGACCAGCGGCTGCGCGTCCTCCGCCGGACCGGCCCCGCGCGCGGCGGCCTCGGCGGCCCGCACCAGCGGTTCCAGGTCGTCGGCGGTGACGGCGGACCGCGACACCACCCCGGACGCGGTGCCCTGCGCACCGTCGACGGTCGCGATGACGGTCAGGGTCCGCCCCCGCGTCACCCCGTTCGTGGTGAGCGCATTGCCGGCCCAGCGCAGATTCGCGGACGACTCCTCGTCGGCGATGACGACACAGCCGTCGGCGGTGGACAGTTCGAGCGCTCGCTCGACGATCTCGTGCGGCTTGCTGACGCGGCTCATCGTCCGGCCTCCTGCGTCGTGTTGAGGATGTTCACGCCCCGGAAGAGGGCGGAGGGGCAGCCGTGCGAGACGGCCGCGACCTGGCCGGGCTGGGCCTTGCCGCAGTTGAAGGCGCCGCCCAGGACATACGTCTGAGGGCCGCCGACCTTCTCCATCGAGCCCCAGAAGTCCGTCGTCGTGGCTTGGTACGCGACATCGCGCAGCTGACCGGCCAGCCTGCCGTTCTCGATCCGGAAGAACCGCTGCCCGGTGAACTGGAAGTTGTAGCGCTGCATGTCGATCGACCACGACCGGTCGCCGACCACGTAGATCCC
This sequence comes from Streptomyces sp. NPDC088246, assembly GCF_044741025.1. NCBI lineage: Bacteria > Bacillati > Actinomycetota > Actinomycetes > Kitasatosporales > Streptomycetaceae > Streptomyces > Streptomyces sp. NPDC088246. The sequence continues at coordinate 24,732 of NZ_JBIURV010000073.1, read as the reverse complement.
GCGCTCCACCCCGCCGATCAGATCCTCCGTGGACAGCCCGCCCGGATCCGGCCGCAGCGACACGTTGGCCATCCGCTGCACGGGGACATGGCCCGGCGAGTCCGCGTACGCGCAGCCGTTGGAACGGCCCAGACCCGTCAGCTTCGCGATCCGCCGGTCCAGCTGGTACCCGACCAGTGTCCCGTCCTTGATCAGGTCCCAGGACTGCGCCTCGACACCCTCGTCGTCGTACCCGATGGTCGCGAGCCCGTGCTCGGCGGTGCGGTCGCCCGTCACATTCATCACGGGGGAGCCGTACGCCAGCTTCCCCAGCTGGTCGAAGGTGGCGAACGAGGTACCGGCGTACGCCGCCTCGTACCCCAGCGCCCGGTCCAGCTCGGTGGCGTGGCCGATCGACTCATGGATGGTCAGCCAGAGATTGGACGGGTCGACGACCAGGTCGTACGTCCCCGCCTCGACGCTCGGCGCCCGCATCTTCTCGGCCAGCAGCCCGGGAATCCGCTCCAGCTCGTCGTCCCAGTGCCAGCCGGTCCCGGTCAGGTACTCCCAGCCGCGGCCCACCGGCGGGGCGATCGTCCGCATCGAGTCGAACTCACCGGTGGTCCCGTCCACGGCGACCGCGGTGAACTGCGGATGCAGCCGCACCCGCTGCTGGGTGGTGACGGTGCCCGCCGTGTCCGCGTAGAACTTGTTCTCGTGGACGGTCATCAGCGAGGCGTCCACATGCGCGACGCCCTCGGCGCCCAGGAGCCGGCTGCTCCACTCGGCGAGCAGCCCCGCCTTCTCCTCGTCCGGTACGTCGAAGGGGTCGATGTCGTACGCCGAGACCCAGGTCCGCTCACCGTGCACCGGCTCGTCCGCCAGCTCGACCCGCTCGTCGGAGCCGGCCGCCGCGATCACCTTCGCCGACAGCTTCGCCATGGCGACGGCCTGCGAGGCCACCTTCGCCGCGGCGTCCATCGTCAGATCCACGCCGGACGCGAACCCCCACGCCCCACCGTGCACGACGCGCACCGCGTACCCGAGATCGGTGGTGTCCGAGGTCCCGGCGGGCCGGGCGTCCCGCAGCCGCCAGGACGCGCTGCGCACCCGCTCGAAACGGAAGTCGGCATGCACGGCCCCCAGCGCACGGGCACGGGCCAGCGCCGCGTCGGCGAGGGCCCGCAGGGGCAGGGCCAGGAACGACTGATCTACCTCATGAGGCATGTAGTACTCCGTCTTTTCGGCACGTGTCCGCAGTGAACCATGCCGAGCGTCGAGGGCGACCGGCTATAGGTTTCCCGGACGAGCGCGCCGGGCTCGTCAACCGGTTCGGCGTGGGCCACCCGAGTCCTGGATCCGCTCCCGGTTCCTCGGACAGAGCTTTATCTCCTACGGGATGGCCCCTCGGGCAAGCCGCCTCGGCCTACGTACAGCTCGACTTGCCCCGGGGGCGAGGAGGAGACACGTACCCGCGCACAGCAACGGCCGCCCGCCCCGACTGCATCCTCGGGCGGGCGGCCGTTCGCGTGCTCCAACCGATCACAGGTTGCCGTCGATCACGCCCGCCCTGAACGCGGCCCACCCCGAGGCCGTGAACCGCAGGGGGGCGCGTGCGGGGTCTTTCGAGTCGCGTACGGCCGTTGCTCCTCCGGGAAGGTTGGCGACCTCCACGCAGTTGTTCTCGGCTCCACTGGCGGAGGACCTGCGCCAGGACACGAATGTTCGGCATGGCCGACGAGGAAGACCAGGACCCGCAATCCCCGCCACCCGCCGTCGGGCGCTACGTGCGCTACCGGAGCCGCGGCTTCGCGGCACACATCAACGCCTCCGGCCCGAACCTCGGCTCCGTACGTGAGCTCACCGCCAAGGCCCTGGCCGAGCTCGGCGTGCAGGGTGACGTGGCCGACACCGCGCAGCTCGTCGTGTCGGAGCTCGTCGGGAACGCCGTCCGGGCCTGCGGGGATCACGTGCCCGTCGTGGTGGAGGTGTACGCCGCGGCCTTCGGGGTTGCGGTCAATGTCCATGACCCCGACCCCCGCACCGTTCCGCGCCGTCGCGGTATCGCGCTCGACGACGCGGAGGCCGAGGCCGGCCGCGGCCTCGCGCTGCTGGATCTGCTCGCACCCGGCTGGCACGTGGTCCGGTCGTCGATCGGCAAGCAGATCCGATGTCGTGTCCCGTGTCCCGCCGGATGAGCATCGCGATGTGGGGTGGATGTGCGGCAGTACCGGACCGTCTCGCTTGCGCTGACTCCTACGACCTGGAGAGCAATAGTGAGCGGCGTCGCGACGCCCGGCACGGCCGCTCGCGGCGTTGCCGAAATGTCCGATCGACCGCACCGGACGCCGCTCCTTGCCCCACTCCCTATTGCTCCCCAGGTCGTTACCCATGTCGGCCGCTAGGTGTAGGTACAATCCGTAAGTGTAGGTACTTTCTGGGCTGCGCGATGAAGGGAGCCCCGATGAGCGCAATCTCCGTCCGAGAGTTCTCGTACAACCCGAGCGCCGTCTTCGCCCGCGTGGAAAAGGGGGAAGCGGTCCAGGTCACCCGGCACGGCAAGGTGATCGCCATACTGCTGCCCGGCTCCGGGGCGACATCCCGGTACGCGGACCTGGTGGCTCAGGGGAAGATCCGGCTCAAGGCCGCGACCACCTCGGACCTCGACCACTTCCCGCGCTATGACCTCCCTTCAGGCTCCCCCGATCCGCTGGAACTTCTCCTGGCCGAACGCGAGGAGGACGACCGTTGATCTACTTGGATTCCTCGGCGCTCATCACTCTGCTCACAGGCAGGCCGGGTGCCGCCGAGCTCAGGACATTCCTGTCCGACCGGCCCGGGCTGCCCCTGGCTACCAGCACCATCGGCATCGTCGAGACCGTCCGGCAGCTCGACAAGGCCGGATCATTCCCCAACGCACTGTCGGATCTGGACGGGATGGTCACCGAGATCCTGCTGACGGAAGAGGTCCGGGATCTGGCCACCAGGGTCTCGGGGGCCCTGAGATCGCTTGATGCCATTCACGTCGCGAGCGCGCTCGTCATCGGCGGAGCACTTGACTCCCTGATCACGTACGACAAGCGCATGCTCGACTCAGCGAGGGAAGAAGGTCTCTCCGCACATGCACCCGGAATGGCGGAATGAGGCCGGGCCGGGTGCCGACTGTAGGAACCCCACAGAGCCCCGCGGAAGGCGCTGTCAGGGGCCGATTCCCCGTGGGGCGGGTGGTACCGATAGGTTTTCGAGGTACCAGACCGCTATCGAAAGGGTGATCCGTTGAGCCGCTCGGTTCTCGTCACCGGAGGAAACCGGGGCATCGGCCTCGCCATCGCCCGCGCTTTCGCCGACAACGGCGACAAGGTCGCGATCACCTACCGCTCCGGCGAGCCGCCCCAGGTACTCACCGAGGCGGGCTGCCTCGCGGTCCGCTGCGACATCACGGACGCCGAACAGGTGGAGCAGGCCTACAAGGAGATCGAGGAAAAGCACGGTCCCGTCGAGGTGCTGGTCGCCAACGCCGGTATCACCAAGGACCAGTTGCTGATGCGGATGTCCGAGGACGACTTCACGTCCGTACTCGACACCAACCTCACCGGCACCTTCCGGGTCGTCAAGCGTGCCAACCGCGGCATGCTGCGCGCCAAGAAGGGCCGCGTCGTCCTCATCTCCTCCGTCGTCGGGCTCCTCGGCTCGGCCGGGCAGGCGAACTATGCCGCCTCCAAGGCGGGTCTGGTCGGCTTCGCCCGGTCGCTGGCCCGTGAACTCGGCTCGCGGAACATCACCTTCAACGTCGTCGCACCCGGCTTCGTCGACACCGACATGACCCAGGTGCTCACCGAGGAGCAGCGCAAGGGCATCGTGTCCCAGGTGCCGCTCGGCCGCTACGCGCAGCCCGAGGAGATCGCCGCCGCAGTGCGCTTCCTCGCTTCTGACGACGCGTCGTACATCACTGGAGCCGTCATTCCCGTTGACGGCGGATTGGGCATGGGTCACTGATCACCATGAGCGGAATTCTCGACGGCAAGCGCATCCTCATCACCGGTGTGCTGATGGAGTCGTCCATCGCCTTCCACACCGCCAAGGTGGCCCAGGAGCAGGGTGCCGAAGTCATCCTGACCGCCTTCCCCCGGCCCACGCTGACGGAGCGCATCGCCAAGAAGCTGCCGAAGCCGGCCAAGGTCATCGAGCTGGATGTGACCAACGCCGAGCACCTGGACCGTCTCGCCGGTCTGGTCCGTGACGAGCTCGGTTCGCTCGACGGCGTCGTGCACTCCATCGGCTTCGCGCCGCAGGACGCGCTCGGCGGCAACTTCCTGAACACCCCGTTCGAGTCCGTCTCCACCGCGATGCACGTCTCGGCGTTCTCGCTGAAGTCGCTCGCCATGGCCTGCAAGCCGCTGATGAGCGAGGGTGGCTCGATCGTGGGTCTCACCTTCGACGCGCAGTACGCCTGGCCGCAGTACGACTGGATGGGCCCGGCCAAGGCCGCGCTGGAGGCCACCTCCCGCTACCTCGCTCGTGACCTGGGCAAGGAAGACATCCGCTGCAATCTGATCTCGGCCGGACCGATCGGCTCCATGGCCGCGAAGTCCATCCCGGGCTTCTCCGAGCTCGCGGACGTGTGGAACACCCGCTCCCCGCTGGCCTGGAACATGGCGGACCCGGAGCCGGCCGGCCGCGGTGTCGTCGCCCTGCTCTCGGACTTCTTCCCGAAGACCACGGGCGAGATCATCCACGTCGACGGTGGCGTGCACATGATGGGTGCCTGATCCCGCACAACAGGCTGTGACACGGCCGCGTACCGCCTCCGATGAGGCGGTACGCGGCCGTCGTGCGTCCGGGCCCGGCCCCGGCCCGCTCAAGTCGAAAAGATGGTCGATCCACCGCAGAATGTGGTGGAACCGGACTTTTGGTCAGGCTGCGGGGAGGAGGTCGCTGTGCGCTCCACACGTCGCCGGACCTGGACGCTGCTGGCGGCCTCCATAGCCGTCAGCGCACTTCTCGTCCCCGTAGCCATATCCATGGCGGGGCGGGCAGGAGCCGGGGCGTCCGCGCCCGTCGCTCCGAGCCCCGACCCCGCCGGATCCGAATGCCGTACGTCGGTCCGGGGCTCTCGCGTCGTCGCCTACTGCCACAACCCCTACCCCTCCACCGACCGCGTGCAGCTGCACACCGAATGCCGCCGCTGGTGGGACATAGACGCGGACGCCACCCCGGTCGACGTGGGACCGGGACAGACCGTGCGGCTCGACGACCGCTGCTGGAAGGAAGTCGGCTCCGTCTGGATCACACACCGGGTGCAGGACACGCTCCAGCGCCGTCCGGCCTAGACCGGCCTAGACCCGGTCCACCAGACAGCTCAGCGCATGACTCGCGGCCTCGGCCGCCGCCGTCTCCGCGTCCCCGGCCCGGATCGCCTCGACCAGCCGGCCGTGGTCCATGTGATTCTCCGGTCGCAGCTCATGACCGACATCGACCCTGAGATAGTCGCGCAGCAGATCGCCCAGGTCGGCGTAGAGGCCGGTCAGCACGTCGTTGTGCGAGGCCGCGACCACGGCCAGATGCAGCGTCGCGTCCGCCGCGACGAACGCCTCGGCGTCGCCCGCGGCCCAGGTCTCCTCCCGGCGCGCCATCAGCGTGTCCAGTTGCTTCAGATCCCGCTCGGTGCGCCGGGCAGCGGCCAGCCGCGCCGCCGACGACTCCAGGGTGGAGCGCAGCTCGGCGACATGGCGCGGATCGGCGGAGGCGAAACGGCGGTGCATCACCCCGGCCAGTTCGCTGATGGCGACGACATAGGTGCCCGAGCCCTGCCGGATGTCGAGCAGGCCGTTGTGCGCGAGCGCGCGCACGGCCTCGCGGACGGTGTTACGGGCCACCCCCAGCTGCTCCACCAGCTCGGGCTCGGTGGGAATCCGTGAACCCACGGGCCACTCGCCCGAGGTGATCTGATTCCTCAGCTGGGCAATCACCTGGTCGGCGAGTGCCGAACGCCGCGGAGACGTCAGCGCCATGGTGCTCCTTGCTCGGGTTGCTGGGGTGATGAAGGGTGATGAGGGGTGATGGGGTTGCTCTGCCTGCTGCGAATGGTCTCAGAGGCGCTCTCGAAGGATTGGACAATCAATCATCCCATGATTCTATGATGGGCCTCATGCCCGACGACAAGACCCAGTACCGGACCCGGCCCCTGAGCCCCGCCAGCACGGCGGACGCCCCCACGAAAACCCCGGCCCCGCAAGCCTCACAGGCCCCGCAGACGGCACAGGCCGCCGCCGGGCCTTCCCCATGGCTGCTCCGGCTGGTCACCATCGGGCTCGTCCTCGCCGCGCTCAACCTCCGCCCCGCCATCACCAGCCTCGGCGCACTCCTCGAAGAGGTGCAGGGCGGGCTGCACATGAGCGCCGGCGTCGCCGGTGTCCTCACCTCCGTACCGCCGCTCTGCTTCGCGGTCTTCGGCATCATGGCGCCCCGCCTCGCCCGCCGCTTCGGCCCGGGCGCGGTCGTCTGCGCCGGCATGATCGCCATCACCGCCGGTCTGGTGATCCGGCCCCTCGTCGGTGGCACGGCCGGCTTCCTCGCCGCGAGCGCGCTGGCCCTCATGGGCATCGCCGTCAGCAACGTCCTGATGCCGGTGATCGTCAAGCGCTGGTTCCCGGACCGCGTCGGCTCCATGACCGGGCTCTACTCGATGTCTCTGGCCCTCGGCACCTCGCTCGCCGCCGCAGTGACCGTGCCCATGACCCATGCGCTGGGCGGCAGCTGGAAGGCGGGCCTCGGTATCTGGGCCGTGCTCGCCGCCGCCGCGATCCTGCCCTGGATCCCGCTGGTACGGGACCGGCGCGGTACCTCCGGGCAGTCCGCCGCCCACCACCAGGACGTCCCGGCTCTCAGGATCACCCGCAGCCGTACCGCCTGGGGCCTGGCCTGCTTCTTCGGGCTGCAGGCCACCGCCGCGTACATCACCATGGGATGGATGCCGCAGATCTTCCGCGACGCGGGGGTCTCGGCCGGCACCGCGGGCGTTCTGCTCGCCGTGACCATGGCGATGGGCGTGCCGCTCGCCTTCGTCATCCCCAAAGTCGCCACCCGGATGAAGACTCAGGGCCCGGTAGTCGTCGTCCTCGGCAGCTGCGGGCTCATCGGATACGCGGGCCTCTACCTCGCACCGGCCGGCGGGGCCTGGGCCTGGGCGCTGCTCCTCGGCATCTCGAACTGCGCCTTCCCGCTCGCCCTGACCATGATCGGCATGCGGTCCCGCAGCGGCGCCGGGGTGGTCCGGCTGTCCGCGTTCGCACAGTCCACCGGCTATCTGATCTCGATCCCCGGCCCGCTGCTCGTCGGCGTGCTCCATCAGCACAGCGGTGGCTGGGGGCTGCCGATCGCACTGATGGCGGGCCTCATGGTGCCGCAGATGGTGGCCGGGATCCTGGCCGGGCGGGACCGGACGATCGAGGACGAATGCTGAGATGCGAGACTGAGCCCATGTCTCCTGTGCTCGACCCGAATCCCCAGAACGGTCAGAAGAAGCTCCTCCTCGTGCTCGGGGCGATGCTGCTGGTCACCGTGATCATCGCGGTGATCGCCTCGGTCGCATCCCCCTGAGCCACGTGACCCCCGACGGCCGATGGTGGGGCTGGCACCACCATCCCCTAGGGGGCCAGGGTCAGAGTCAAGTGGGTGGGTCACCGGATGGGACCGGCACCCCCGCATCCGTAGGTTCTGGGTATCAGAACCGATGACCCACGGAGGCGGACATGTCGGCCCGTACGCACACCCGGTCCACCCACCCGGCCATGGGCAGCGTCGAGGTCCGGCTGCCGTGGTGGGCCATCGCACTGCCCGCGATCGGGTTCGCCGCGCTCCTGCTGTTGATCGTGGGATCCGGCGAGGCGCACGCGGCGACGACCGACCCCGCGGTCGGCCGGTTGCTTGAGCGAATCATGACCCTGATGACCCGCTGACGGCGCCCGCACCCACCGCGGGAGCCCTTCAACACCCTGCGCCGGGCGGCACATTTCGTGCGAAGCTGAGGTGTATGAGCGTCGATACACCTCGCAGGATCGTCCTTCTCAGGCATGCAAAGGCGGAATGGTCGCAGGATTCCGACCATGAGCGGCCGCTCGCGGAGCGCGGCCGCAAGGATGCCCCCGTCGCAGGCCGCAAACTCGTCGACTCCGGGATCGTCCTCGATCTGGCCCTCTGCTCGACCGCTGTCAGGACGCGCGAGACGTGGAAGCTGGCGGTTCACGAGATGCCGCACCGTCCCAGGACCGTGTACGAGGAGCGACTGTACGAGGCGTCTCCCGGTGAGCTGATCGCCCTGATCAACGAGACCCCCGACGATGTGCATGACCTTCTGGTGATCGGCCACAACCCCGGTATGCACGCCGTCGCCGACGCCCTCTCGGAATCGGCCGAGGGCGACGCCCTGGCCCGGATGAACCGCGGCGGCTTCCCGACCGCCGCCTTCGCCGTCGTCCAGTTCTCCGGCTCCTGGAAGGGCGTGGAGCACGGAGTGGGCAAGCTGGTCGAGTACTGGACGCCCAACGACTGATCCCGCTGTCGTACGGATTCCGCTGCCGTACGGTTTTCCGCTGTCGTACGAGCAGGACCCCGGTACGGAAACGACCGGGGCCCTGCTCGTACGCGGGTACGCGTCAGTCGACGAGACCGTCGGCGGCCTCGACCTCCTCGCGGGTAATGCCGAGCAGGTACAGCACCGTGTCCAGGAACGGTACGTTCACCGCGGTGTGCGCGGCCTCGCGGACCACCGGCTTGGCGTTGAAGGCCACCCCGAGCCCGGCGGTGTTCAGCATGTCGAGGTCGTTCGCACCGTCACCGATCGCGACGGTCTGTGCCAGCGGAACCCCGGCCTGCGCGGCGAAACTGCGCAGCAGCCGGGCCTTGCCGGCCCGGTCGACGATGTCGCCGACGACCCGTCCGGTGAGCTTTCCGTCGACTACTTCCAAGGTGTTGGCAGAGGCGAAGTCGAGCCCGAGCCGTTCCTTCAGATCGTCGGTCACCTGGGTGAACCCGCCCGAAACCACACCCACTTGGTAACCGAGCCGCTTCAGCGTACGGATCAGGGTGCGGGCGCCCGGCGTCAGCCGCACCTCGGCGCGCACCTTGTCCACCACCGACACATCGAGCCCCGCCAACAGCGCCACCCGTGCGTGCAGCGACTGCTCGAAGTCGAGCTCGCCGCGCATGGCCTGCTCGGTCACTTCGGCGACCTTGTCCTCGCAGCCGGCATGGGCGGCGAAGAGCTCGATGACCTCGTCCTGGATGAGCGTCGAGTCGACGTCCATGACGACCAGCCGCTGCGCCCGGCGGCTCAGCCCGGCCGACACCACCGCCACATCGACACCGATCCCGGCGGACTCCGTCGCCAGCGCCGTCCGCAGCTCCTCGGTCCCGGTGCCGGACACCGCGAACTCGACTGCCGTGACCGGATACTTCGCGAGCCGGAAGATCCGGTCGATGTTCCCGCCGGTCGAGGTGATCGTGGCCGCTATGGCGGCGGTCGACTCCGCGGTCAACGGGTGCCCGAGCACCGTCACATGGGAACGCCCGTAGCCGCGCGGCCGGTTGTCACCCGTACCGGAGATGATCTCGGCCTGCAGCTTCAGCGAATCGGCCCAGCTGTGCACGGTCGCCCGCAGGTCGCCCTCGGTGGTGCCGCCCGCGGTCGGAGCGGTGACCAGCGCGCACAGGACGATGCGGCCACGGGTGACGACCTGTTCGATGTCGACGACATCGACCGAGTAGGCGGCGAGGGTGTCGAAGAGCCCGGCAGTGATCCCGGGGCGGTCCTTCCCGAAGATCTTCACGAGAAGGGTGGGTGTGTCCGTGCCCCGACGGGACTCAGGGGGCTCAGGAGACGGGGAAGACTGAGGTGGCTGAGATGCGCTCATGGTGTTCCCACCGTATCGGTCCGCCTCATCGCACCGGAGGCCCGTCCCGAGGACCGGACAGCGCGTCGTCCCCGTACCCCCGCCCGGACCACAGGCAGGGCGACGGACGGCACGCGCTCGGGCACGCCCGGCGACCGGAGGCGGATCCGAGCGGACCGGGGTGCCTCGGGCCGGCCTGTTCGCTCAAGGTCCGCACGCACTCGTACGCACCCATCGGACTTGCCGCTCCCCGAGCCCGTTCCTCCCGATTCGACGGCACAACGACGCAGGTCTCGGCAGGGTCTTCACCCCGCCCGACTTTCGTATCGGGGACTGCTCCTGGAATAGTTCCCCACGATGTTCAGCATCCCTAGACTCCCTGTGATGGGGGTAACTCGGGGGACAACTAGTGGGGCGCGGAGTGCCGGAACTCGTACTGGAATTGAATGGCAGGACCTGGACGCTCGATCCGTCCAGGTCGTACACCCTTGGGCGCGATCCGCAGGGCGACCTGACGATCGACGACGCCAGGGTGTCGTGGCGGCATGCCACGATCAGCTGGGGGGGCCACAGTTGGTTCATCGAGGACCACGGCAGCACCAACGGCACCTATGTGCAGGGCCGGCGGATCCATCAACTGGAAATCGGGCCCGGCTCCGCCGTGCACCTGGGCAATGCCACTGACGGACCGCGGCTGAGCATGGGCGCCGCAGCGGGCGCCGATGTGTACAGCGGGCAGGGCGCGGGCGCGCAGCAGGCCCCCGGCCAGCAGCCCCAGCAGGGTGGCGCCGGCCGGGCCGGCCAGCAGGCCCCCGTTCCGCCGCAGCAACAGCCGCAGCAGGGCTGGCAGCAGGCCCCTCAGGTCCAGCCGCAACAGCAGCCCGCGCAGCCCCAACAGCACCAGGTCCCGCATCAGCAGGGCATGGCGAAGACGCCCGGCGCGGACGGGCCCGGCGGTGCCGCGGGGGCGCCGTCGGTCTACGGCGACCGCAGCCCGACCACGTTCCACCAGTTCGCCCTCGGCCGTGTCATGCGCATCGGTCGTGCGCTCGAGAACGAACTGGTCGTCTCCGACCTCCAGGTCTCGCGCCACCACGCCGAGTTCCACGCGACGCCCGACGGCCGCTTCGAGATCCGTGACCTCGGATCCCACAACGGCACCTATGTCAACGGCCAGCCACTCTCCAAGTCCGGCTCCGCGCTCATCGGCCCGAACGACATCGTCGGCGTCGGCCACTCGACCTTCCGCCTGGTCGGCGACCGGCTGGAAGAGTTCGTCGACACCGGTGAGGTCTCCTTCTCCGCCCGCCATCTCACGGTGACGGTCGACGGCGGGAAGCAGATCCTCAAGGACGTCTCCTTCGGCGTCCCGGAGAAGTCGCTCATCGCGGTCATCGGCCCGTCAGGATCCGGCAAGTCCACCTTGCTCAAGGCGCTCACCGGCTACCGGCCCGCCAACCAGGGCGATGTCCTCTACGACAACCGGAACCTGTACAAGCAGTTCGCCGAGCTGCGCCAGCGTATCGGCCTGGTCCCGCAGGACGACATCCTGCACAAGGAACTCACGGTCACCAAGGCCCTCAAGTACGCGGCCAAGCTCCGCTTCCCCGCGGACACCACCGAGGCCGAGCGCCAGGCCCGGATCCTCGAAGTCCTTGCCGAGCTCAAGCTCGACATCCACAAGGACAAGAAGGTCACCTCGCTCTCCGGTGGTCAGCGCAAGCGTGTCTCCGTGGCCCTGGAGCTGCTCACCAAGCCGTCGCTGATCTTCCTGGACGAGCCGACCTCCGGCCTCGACCCGGGCATGGACCGCGATGTCATGCAGCTGCTGCGCGGCCTGGCCGACGACGGCCGTACGGTCCTCGTCGTCACGCACTCCGTGGCCGAGCTGGCGATCTGCGACAAGCTGCTCGTCATGGCGCCGGGCGGTTCCGTCGCCTACTTCGGCCCGCCGGAGGAAGCGCTCAACTTCTTCGGCTACACCACGTGGGCCGATGTCTTCTCCGCGTTCGAGAACTACCGCGACTACGACTGGTCGGGCCGCTGGCGCGGTTCGCAGCACTACCAGATGTACGCCGCGGACATCGACGCCGTCGCCCCGCAGCCCATGCACATGTCGCCCCCGCAGCAGCTGCGACCGCCCAAGCCGCAGAGCTGGACGGCTCAGCTGTTCACACTGATGCGCCGATACGTCTCGGTGATCGCGTCCGACAAGGGCTTCATGGGCCTGATGGTGATCCTGCCCGCCGTGCTCGGCATCGTCAGCGTGGTCATCCCGGCCAAGTTCGGCCTGGCCCCGCCGGACCCGCCGTCCCGGTTCAACAGCGCCGCCGGAACGATCATGCTGATCCTCGCGGTCGGCATGTGCTTCTCCGGCGCGGCCAACTCCGTACGAGAACTGATCAAGGAACGCGTCATCTACGAACGGGAACGGGCCACCGGTCTCTCCCGTTCCGCCTATCTGATGTCCAAGGTGATCGTCCTCGGCGTGATCACGGCCATCCAGGGCGTCATCATCTGCGGCATCGGATTCTCCACCCGTGAGCTGCCCGCAGAGGGTCTGATCATGCCGCCGGCCGTCGAGCTCTGCCTGACGATCACCGCGCTCGGCTTCACCTCGATGATGTTCGGCCTGGTCATCTCCTCGCTGGTGAAGACCTCCGAGAAGACGATGCCGCTGCTGGTCATGTTCGCGATCGTCCAGGTCGTCTTCACCGGCATCCTCTTCCAGGTGTACGGATCGCCCGGCCTGGAGCAGTTCGCCTGGCTGATGCCGTCCCGCTGGGCCATCGCCGGCGCGGGCACGACGCTCGACCTCTCGCACCTCATGGCGCCGTGGGACCCGAAGAACCCGACCGACCTGGACCCGCTGTGGGAGCACTCGGCAGGCCAGTGGGGGATCAACATCTCGGTGCTGCTGTTGCTCGGCATCATCTGCGGCATCGCGGTCGCGCGACTGCTGCGCCGCCACGAGCCGGAGGTCATGCGCAAGTAGGCGCGGGCACCGGCAAGGAACACCGAAGGGCGGCACCCCCGCGCGGGGTGCCGCCCTTCGGCGTATGCGTATGTCGTCCGAGGGCGTCCGGAGTCGATCAGTACGCGCTGTTGACGTTGTCGATCGAGCCGTAACGGTCGGCGGCGTAGTTGGCCGAGGCGGTGATGTTGGCGACCGGGTCGTACTGGCTGAAGGCCGTGCCGGGAACGTGGTACGCGTCGAACGTCGGCTTGATGATCTGCAGCAGGCCGATGGACGGAACGCCGTTCCGGGCGTTGATGTCCCAGCCGTTGATCGCGTTCGGGTTACCGCTGGACTCCCGGATGATGTTGCGGTGCAGACCGTCGTACGAGCCGGGGATGCCGCGCGACTTCATGATGTCCAGGGCCTCCCGGATCCAGCCGTCCAGGTTGTTGGCGTAGACCGGGGTACGGGCCTCGGAGCGGCTGGCGGCCTGCGTCCCGGTGCGCTCGGCGACGGCCTTGGCCTTCGCCTCGGCCCGGGCCTTGACCTCGGCGGCGGCGGCCTTGGCCTTCGCGGCGGCCTGGGCCTTCGCCTTGACGGCGGCGGCCTCCTTGGCCCTGGCGAGGTCGGCGGCCTTCACCAGCTGCTCGGCGGTGGAGTGCTGCTCGATGAGGCTGGCCTGAACAGTCTTGACCTGCGGAGTACCGGCGACCGATGCCAGGGCCACGGGAGCGGCGGACACGGGGGTCTGCGCCTCGGGCTTGCCTTCGGCATTGGCGGGGACGAGCGAGAACGAGAGCGATGCGACAGCGATGGCGGAGATACCCGCGACGGAGAGCTTCTGCGTCTTGTTCAGTCGACGACGACGGCCGGGGATGCTGGACACGGACATACAGGACCTCTAACGAATCGCGGGAGTCCTCACGGAGGACGAAGACGGGAAGCGGTGTTTTCGCATCTCCGTCGGGGACGAGTGCAATTCTTAGCGTCAGCAAAATCCCGTGGCAAAGGTGTGACGTACGACCTCGGATAGTGGATCACGGTCGCGCTCGAACGTGGCGGTCCACGCTCATGACCACTGATGTGGCGCTTGTCTATCCACTAGCCGGCTTCGTAAGTGACGTGGGTCCTATGCCCGGCCTCACATCGACCGTGCAACAAACTGACCAACCGTTGCTGCAGCAATTCGGAGTGTGAGGTCCCGGCCCTGAAAGCGGCAGCTGGACGTCCCCCGACTCATGCCGGAGGTACCGATGGCGAAGCGCCTGGGCGTATCCGTACGCCAGGGCGTCCCGCCCCGCGACCACCGCAGACATCAGCAGATACGAGGCCTCAGGCTCGTGTGCGGCCCGGACGGCAGGCCGTCCACCGCCGTCGTGCGCTTCCGCCGACGCGGTGTGCAGTGTCAGCGGGGCACCGGGCGGTGAACGGCCGCGCGGCGCTCGGCATCTCCGTCGAACCGCTGCCGTCGGCGGAGGGCAGCGCGAACACGGTCCGGTACGCGGACAGCGGCTGATCCCGCTCCGGGTACGCGTAGCGGACCGGCCGCCCGCGCCCACCACAGCAGCCCCGGCACATCCACCGGCACCTGCGCCCACCACAGCCGAGCCCCGGCACATCCACCGGCACCTGCGCCCACCACAGCCGCGCCCCCTGGCCCGCACCGTCCAAGGGCTCCTCCAGCACGAGCCGCGAGCCGCTCGGCAGAGGGGCGACCGTCCCGGCCGGACCACCGGGGCGCGGCACCGTCGCCCGTGCCGTCCGGCCGACGCGGTTCCACGCCCACCGCTCGTCCTCGCCCCCTGTGGAGAAGTGCACCACCACCACCACCCGGGCACCTCTCACCCGCCCGTTCACCGCGGCGGCTGCCGCCGGCTCCGCTCGGTGCCCGGCGTCCATGACATCCCCGGCAACGCCGGCCACCTGCGTCCCGTACCGGTCGCCCAGCTCCTTCACGGTCCGCGCCGGCACCCCTGCCGACCTGGCATCCCGCACAGATCCCGGCCCCGCCGCGCGAGCTCCGCCCCCAGCGCGTGCCCCAGCCCCTTGGAAGCAACGTGATCACTGCGACAGGCATGACAACCGTCCCCTGGTTACGTGGGCAAGCACCGATGAACCTTGGCACCCCCCCAACGCACAAACGCCGCCCCACGCAGGCGCCGCGTCCTGTAGTCGCACCACCGCAAGGCACTTCGGCCTGGGACCACAGGACCTGGACCGGACCTAGTCCCTGCGTCCCGGCCGGCACCGTCCACAGGCCGATACGGCGTCCCCGCCCCGCCGGTACGGTGAGGCCATGAGTCATCGCCCACAGTCGGGCCTCGCAGCGGTCAGCGCCGCGCTGCTCGCCATGAGCCGGCATCTCGAAGTGCGTGATGTCCTGAAGACGATCGTCGCCTCGGCCCGCCGGCTGCTGGACGCCGAGTACGCCGCCCTGGGCGTCCCCGACGACCACGGCGGTTTCGCCCAGTTCGTCGTCGACGGCGTCAGCGACGAGCAGTGGAAGGCCATCGGTCCCCTGCCCCGGCAGCACGGCGTCCTCGCCGCGATGCTCCACGAGGCGAAGCCCGAGCGACTTGCCGACGTCCGCAAGGATCCCCGCTTCGAGGGCTGGCCCGACGCCCACCCCGACATGTCCGACTTCCTCGGCCTGCCCATCAGGGACGGCGACGAGATCATCGGCGCGCTCTTCCTCGCCAACAAGCGCTGCCCCAAACCCGAGGGCAGCTGCGGCTTCACCGCCGAGGACGAGGAACTGCTGTCGATCCTCGCGCAGCATGCGGCGATCGCCCTCACCAACGCCCGGCTGTACGAACGCAGTCGCGAGCTCACCATCGCCGAGGAGCGCTCCCGGCTCGCCCATGAGCTGCACGACGCGGTCAGTCAGAAGCTGTTCTCACTGCGGCTCACGGCCCAGGCCGCCACCGCCCTGGTGGACCGCGACCCGGCCCGAGCCAAGGGCGAGCTCCACCAGGTCGCCGCGCTCGCCGCGGAAGCCGTGGAAGAGCTGCGTGCCGCCGTCGTCGAACTGCGCCCGGCCGCGCTCGACGAGGACGGCCTCATTGCCACACTCCGTACCCAGATCCAGGTCCTGGACCGCGCCCACGCGGCCCGGGTCACCTTCGAGAGCCTGGGCGTACGGGCCCTGCCCGCCGCCCAGGAAGAAGCGCTGCTCCGCGTCTCCCAGGAGGCCCTGCACAACGCGCTGCGCCACTCGGGCGCCGAGCACGTCGACGTGACCCTGGCCCGGCACGGCAGCGGCACGCTGCTGCGGATCACCGACGACGGCAGTGGCTTCGAACCCACGGCGACCCGGCAGGCAGGCCGCCACCTGGGCCTGGTGTCGATGCGGGACCGCGCAAGCGGTGTCGGCGGAAGGCTCACCGTTGAATCGGCGCCCGGCAAGGGCACCACGATCGAGATGGAGGTACCCGGTGGCTGACAAGATCATCAGGGTGCTGGTGGTCGACGACCACCAGGTGGTCCGCCGCGGTCTGCGTACATTCCTGGAGATCCAGGACGACATAGAAGTGGTCGGCGAGGCGTCCGACGGTGCCGAGGGAGTGGCCAGGGCCGAGGAGCTCCGCCCCGACGTCGTCCTCATGGACATCAAGATGCCCGGCACCGACGGGATCGAGGCCCTGCGCAAGCTCCGCGAGCTGGAGAACCCGGCCAAGGTCCTCATCGTCACCAGTTTCACCGAGCAGCGCACCGTGGTCCCCGCCCTGCGAGCCGGAGCCTCCGGTTACGTATACAAGGACGTCGACCCGGATGCCCTGGCCGGCGCCATCCGCTCGGTGTACGCGGGCCACGTCCTGCTCCAGCCGGAGGTCGCGGGAGCCCTGCTCGCCCAGGACGACGCGGGCGGCGGTACGGGCCGGGGGAGCACCCTCACCGAACGGGAGCGGGATGTGCTGGGCCTGATCGCCGACGGCCGGTCCAACCGCGAGATCGCGCGGGCGCTGGTCCTCTCCGAGAAGACAGTCAAGACACACGTCTCGAACATTCTGATGAAGCTGGATCTCTCGGACCGGACCCAGGCGGCCCTCTGGGCTGTCCGGCACGGGGCGGCAGGCTGACGGCACCGAAGCGGACTGTTTCCCTCCGGACCGAGATTCATACTGTCGGGTGTATGTCACCCGGACGGCGCAACCTGTTCGACCCTGAGGCGTTCTCCAGGGTGCTGCGGCGGCTTGCCGCAGCCACGCTAGGAGGATCCTGAAGTGAAGAACCTGAAGAAGGCCGCAGCCGTCACCATGATCGCCGGTGGAATCATCGCCGCCGGTGCCGGCGCGGCCTCCGCCACCGGCCACGGCGCCGGCGCCCACGGTGCCGCGACCCACTCCCCGGGCGTGGTCAGCGGCAACGTCGTCCAGGTCCCGGTGCACATTCCGGTGAACGTCGTCGGCAACACCGTCAACGTGATCGGCCTGCTCAACCCGGCCTTCGGCAACCTCGGCCTGAACCGCTGACCGACCTCACGGTCCTGTGTCGCCGGCCGGGCGCATCGAGCCCGCCCGGCGGCATCCGGAGCCCACTCCGGCACACTCGAGCCCGCCCGGCGATCGAGGACGAAACGGCTCCCGGACGGCTCCGGGCAAGCAAGACACCTCGCCCAGGCCTATCGCTCCCGCTCCTCCACATACGCGTTGTACGCGGCAACCTGCGCCCGCCGGGCCACCCGCTCCACCGGCCTCAGCGCCTCCTGCCGAGCCGCGATCTCCGACGCGCTCACCGCCCCGCCGTGCCCGTTCTCGTACGCCACCGAGATCAACAGCCCGACCCGCTGCGCCAGCTCCAGCACCCGCACCGCCCGCGGCGGATACCCCGGAGCCAGCACCTCGCGCCCTCGCTCCGTCCGTGCCCGGTACGCATCCACCGCAGCCTCCGCCACCGGCCCGGAACCGGCCACATCCAACCGCGACAGCACCGCTGTCGCATCCCGCAACGCCTCCGCGAGCTCCCGCTCCGCCTCACCCAGCGACGGCACATCGGCCGGCGGCGCCTCCCGTACCGGCAGACAACGCCACACCACTTCGACGTGCAGATCCCCGTCCGGGCCCACCTCACGCACCTCTGGAACCAGTCCGTACGGCGCACCGAACGCGACCACCGCCTCCTCGGCATCCAACGCCCGCGCATTGAAGTCGGGCGGCCCGCTCAGCCCCAGTGGATGCCCGGGTGCCGGCAGCGCGACCCGGAAACCGGTCACCCCCAGACTCCGCAACCGCCCGAGCGCCAGCGTGAGCCCGACAGGCCCCGTCTCACCCGGCAGTCCCTCGACGCGGTGCACCGCGTCCTCCCCGACAATGGCGAGCGCCGCGTCGTCCGGCGACACAAGTCCGGCCAGCAGTGCGTTTCCCCAAGCGGCCAGCAGCCCTGAGCGTGGTTCCGAAAGCATGGGAACAGCCTAGGGAACGGACCCGGGGCCTGTCGTCACGCGGGCCCAGCGCCGGGAGCTCTCCTGCGGTGGCGTAGATTTCCCTGGGAGCTGTGCCCACAGGCACGCGACGATCTCGACACTGCATGGGGAGACAACGCGCCATGAGCGATGTACTGGAGCTGGTGGACGTATCCGTGGTCCGCGACGGACGCGCTCTGGTGGACGACGTCTCCTGGCAGGTCAAGGAGGGGGAGCGCTGGGTCATCCTCGGCCCGAACGGCGCCGGCAAGACCACCCTCCTCAACATCGCGTCCAGCTACCTCTTCCCGAGCACCGGCACCGCCAAGATCCTCGGTGAGCAGCTCGGCGGCGTCGGCACCGATGTCTTCGAACTCCGCCCGCGCATCGGTATCGCGGGCATCGCCATGGCCGAGAAGCTGCCCAGGCGCCAGACCGTTCTGCAGACGGTGCTCACCGCCGCCTACGGCATGACCGCCACCTGGCACGAGAACTACGAAGCCGTCGACGAGGAGCGCGCCCGTGCCTTCCTCGACCGGCTCGGCATGACCGAGTACCTCGACCGCAAGTTCGGCACCCTGTCCGAGGGCGAGCGCAAGCGCACCCTGATCGCCCGCGCCATGATGACCGACCCCGAGCTGCTGCTCCTCGACGAGCCCGCCGCGGGTCTCGACCTCGGGGGCCGCGAGGACCTGGTCCGCCGCCTCGGCCGACTGGCCCGCGACCCGTATGCCCCCTCCATGATCATGGTCACCCACCATGTCGAGGAGATCGCCCCCGGCTTCACCCACGTCCTGATGATCCGCCAGGGCAAGGTGCTCGCCGCGGGCCCCATGGAGACCGAGCTCAGCTCCCGCAACCTCTCCCTCTGCTTCGGCCTGCCGCTCGTCGTCGAGCACACCGGCGACCGCTACACGGCCCACGGACTGCCGCTCTCGTAGCCGCAGCCGGACGACGCTCTCCGGACACAACGCCGCAGCCGACCGCCCGCGCCCTGTCCGCGAGGGCACCCGCAGTCCTACCATGACCACGTGGACATCGACGCGTGGGTGTGGTGGCTGATCGGCGCGGTGGGACTGGGCATTCCGCTCGTCCTGACCGCGATGCCCGAGTTCGGCATGTTCGCTGTCGGAGCGGTCGCCGCGGCAGTCGTCGCGGCACTCGGCGGCGGTATCGTGGCCCAAGTACTGGTATTCGTCGCGGTCTCCGTGGCCCTCATCGCCGTGGTCCGCCCGATCGCCGCCAGACACCGTACCGACCGGCCCCAACTCGCCACCGGCATCGATGCGCTGAAAGGCCGTCAGGCTCTCGTCCTGGAACGGGTCGACGGCAGCGGCGGCCGGATCAAGCTGGCCGGAGAGATCTGGTCCGCCCGCGCACTCGACGAGGGCCAGAGCTTCGATCCGGGCCAACAGGTCGATGTCGTCGACATCGACGGAGCTACGGCAGTCGTCATGTGACCGAACCACCCACACAGCAGAGCGCGTTCTGGCAGACTCGATGTCGATCATCATGAGATCGGGGCCGTCGAGGCATACGGCCCCTCTCGCGATCTCGACCTCGATCATCGCGATCCGTCGGCAACCGAAGGGCAACGAGGAACACGATGCAACCGATCATCATCGTCCTGATCATTCTGGTGGTGCTCGTCTTCATCGCCCTGATCAAGACAATCCAGGTCATCCCGCAGGCCAGCGCCGCCATCGTGGAGCGCTTCGGCCGCTACACCCGCACGCTCAACGCAGGCCTGAACATCGTCGTTCCATTCATCGACTCCATCAGGAACCGCATCGACCTCCGTGAACAGGTCGTGCCGTTCCCGCCCCAGCCGGTGATCACCCAGGACAACCTGGTCGTCAATATCGACACCGTCATCTACTACCAGGTGACCGACGCAAGGGCCGCGACCTACGAAGTCGCCAGCTACATCCAGGCGATCGAACAGCTCACCGTCACCACCCTTCGCAACATCATCGGCGGCATGGACCTGGAGCGGACCCTGACCTCCCGTGAGGAGATCAACGCCGCCCTGCGCGGAGTCCTCGACGAGGCGACCGGCAAGTGGGGCATCCGCGTCAACCGCGTCGAGCTCAAGGCGATCGAACCGCCCACCTCCATCCAGGACTCGATGGAGAAGCAGATGCGCGCCGACCGCGACAAGCGCGCCGCGATCCTCCAGGCCGAAGGAACCCGGCAGTCCGCGATCCTCACCGCCGAGGGCGAGAAGCAGTCCGCGATCCTGCGCGCCGAAGGTGAGGCCAAGGCCTCGGCCCTGCGCGCCGAGGGCGAGGCCCAGGCCATTCGTACGGTCTTCGAGTCCATCCATGCCGGCGACCCGGACCAGAAGCTCCTCTCGTACCAGTACCTCCAGATGCTCCCGAAGATCGCCGAGGGCGACGCCAACAAGCTCTGGATCGTGCCCAGCGAGATCGGCGACGCCCTCAAGGGCCTCAGCGGGGCCTTCGGCAACCTCGGCAACGGCGTCCCCGGATTCGACACCGGCAAGGAACGCCGAGAGCAGCCCCCGGTCGACTGACGCGTACACGCCCTCGTGCATGATCAGTGCACCAAGCACCGATCATGCACGGGGGATTCACCATGACCACCTGGGAGATGCTCGCCGTCTTCGTCGCGGGCATCAGCGCCGGCACGATCAACACGATCGTCGGGTCGGGAACGCTGATCACCTTCCCGGTGCTGCTCGCCACCGGCCTGCCCCCGGTCACGGCCACCGTTTCCAACGCCCTCGGTCTGATCCCCGGTTCCATCAGCGGGGCCATCGGCTACCGTGAGGAACTCGCAGGACAGGGCCGTCGCGTCCGCAAGCTCGCCATCGGCGCCCTGATCGGCGGCCTCACCGGGGCCACCCTGCTGCTGGCCCTGCCCTCCACGGCCTTCGAGACGATCGTGCCGATCCTGGTGGCCCTGGCCCTCGTCCTGGTCATCCTGCAACCACGCATCAGCAAAGCGGTCCAGCGCAGACGCGAACACACCGGAACCCCCGCCCGCCCCGACGGCGGCCCGCTCCTCTTCGCCGGACTGATGCTCGCCAGCGTCTACGGCGGCTACTTCACCGCCGCCCAGGGGATCATCTACCTCTCCCTGATGGGCATGCTGCTCGACGACACGATGCAGCGTCTCAATGCCGTCAAGAACGTCCTGGCCGCCGTTGTCAACAGCATCGCCGCGCTCTTCTTCCTCTTCGTCGCGGACTTCGACTGGACGGCCGTCGTACTGATCGCGGTCGGCTCCGCACTCGGCGGCCAGATCGGCGCCAAGATCGGCCGCCGCCTCAGCCCCACCGTCCTGCGCATACTCGTCGTCGCGGTCGGCACGGTCGCCATCGTCCAGCTGCTGCTCCGCTGATACACGGATGCCCACCTCCCAAAGAGACAGGCATCCAATGCGACAACATGCGTACGCCGACTACGCCGCGGTGCGGTCCAGCCACTCCGGCAGCGCCGACCGCTCACCTGCCCCCAGAGCCAGCAGCATCGCCTCCGCCGGAGACGGTACGAACGGCTGCCGCAGCAACGGCATCCCCGCCTGCTCCGGCGTCCGGGCCGCCTTGCGGTGATTGTCCTCGGCGCAGGACGCCACCGTGTTCAGCCAGGTGTCCTGACCGCCCTGGGCACGCGGCACCACATGGTCGACGGTGCTCGCCCGCCGCCCGCAGTACGCGCACCGCTGCTGGTCCCGTATCAGCACGCCCCTTCTGGACCACGGAGCCTGTCTTCGGAACGGCACCCGTACGTACCGGCAGAGCCTGATCACCCGGGGCACCGGAATATCCACGGCGGCGCCACGCATACGGAGATCGGGGTGCGACTGCTCGACGACAGCCTTGTCCTGCAGAATCAGCACCACCGCACGGTTCAGCGTCACCGTCGACAGCGGCTCGAAGCTCGCGTTCAGTACCAGCGTGTCCCGCATCTCGCCCACCTCCCGTGTGCCGCCCGCCCCCTGGCAGGCCCGGATCAACTCTGGCTGGGCAGGCCGTGATGGACAACGCAATAAAAATGCCCTGCCCTGATCTCTCCAGGACCAGGGCAGGGCAAACAGCAGGGGAACTCTCGGATCACCGGGTACTAGGCGGGACCCGTGTACTCACCGATCAGCTGAGCACGGCCCAGCGCGTGGAACCGCAGATTGAATCCGACGACCGCGGGCGACACATCGCTGTCGACACCCAGCTTCTCGCTGTCCACCGCGTACACGGTGAAGACATAGCGGTGGTTCTCACCGGCCGGCGGCGCGGCACCGCCGAAGTCCTTCGACCCGTAGTCGTTACGGACCTGTACGGCACCGGCCGGCAGGCCCTCGAACTTCCCGCTGCCCGCACCGGCCGGCAGCTCCGTGACCGACGCCGGGATGTCGAAGAGCACCCAGTGCCAGAATCCGCTGCCCGTAGGGGCATCGGGATCGAAGCAGGTCACGGCGAAACTCTTGGTCCGATCCGGGAACCCCTCCCACCGCAGCTGCGGTGAGGTGTTCCCGGCCGCGAACACCTGGGCCTCCGCCAGCACAGCCCCGGGCGCGAGATCCTCGCTCACCACCGTGAACGACGGCACCTCGGGATGGAAGTCGTGCGGCAGCGGCGCCCTCTTCGGCTCGGTCACGTCAGCACCTCTCCTGATCGCTCTCCTGCTGTCAGCAGGTCTCCCGCCGACCCTAGAGCCAGTTGCGCTGACCGCCGACCTGGGCGAGCCATTGATTGAGGTAAGCCGCCCAGTCGGTCCCCTGGAAGTCGTTCAGCCCGACCTTGAACGCGCGGTACGAGTCGCTGCCCTCGCTGAAGAGCCCCGGCTTCTTGTCCATCTCCAGGACGACGTCCATCTCGCGGTCGTCCGCGACGAACGTCAGCTCCACCTGGTTCAGCCCGCGGTACTGCTGCGGCGGGAAGAACTCGATCTCCTGGTAGAACGGCAGCCGCTGGCGCGTACCGCGAATGTGGCCGCGCTCCATGTCCGCACTGCGGAAGCCGAAGCCGAGCTGCCCGAAGGCGTCGAGAATGGCCTGCTGGGCCGGGAGCGGGTGCACATTGATCGGGTCCAGGTCGCCCGAGTCCAGCGCCCGCGCGATCTCCAGCTCCGTGGTCACGCCGATGTTCATGCCGTGCAGATGCTGACCGGCGAACATCGTGATCGGCGTCTCCCACGGAATTTCGAGCCCGAACGGTACGACGTGCACGGCACCGGCCCGCGCCTCGAACGCGCCACCGAGCCGAAGCTTGGTGAACTCGATGTCCTGCTTCGTCTCCGTGTCCTGGCCCTCGACCTCGACCCGGGCCTGCAGACCGACGGAGAGCCCCTCGATCTGCTGATCCACGGATCCGCCCTGGATCCGCACCTCGCCCTGGACGACCCCACCGGGTACGACATTGAGTTCGGTCAGCTCGGTCTCCACCGACGCACCACCGGCACCCATGCTCGCGAGCAGCCGCTTGAAGCCCATGTTTACTCCTCCTTGGTCCTGACCCCTAGATACGCGCCACGACCGTGGTCGGTTCCCGGTAACCTCGAACGCCATGATCGAGGGCTTGGAACGTACGCCACTGACACGCGACTTCTTCGACCGCCCCGTACTGGACGTGGCACCCGATCTCCTGGGCCGGACTCTGGTGCGCACCACCCCCGACGGTCCCATCGAACTCCGCCTCACCGAGGTGGAGGCCTACGCCGGCGAGATCGACCCCGGATCGCATGCGTTCAGAGGCCGCACCCCACGCAACAGCGTCATGTACGGACCACCCGGCCACGCGTACGTCTACTTCACTTACGGCATGTGGCACTGCCTCAACCTGGTGTGCGGCCCGGAGGGCAAGGCAAGCGGTGTCCTGCTCCGCGCCGGCGACATCCAGGTCGGCGCCGACCTCACCCGCAAACGTCGAATCTCGGCCCGTAATGACAAGGAACTGGCCAAAGGCCCGGCCCGACTGGCCACCGCTCTCGATGTCGACCGCGCACTGAACGGCACCGACGCCATCGCCCACCCCGGCGCCCCGCTGTCCGTACTGCACGGCACCCCACCACTCCGCGACCAGGTACGCAACGGTCCGCGTACCGGAGTGGGCGGCGACGGAGCCACACACCCGTGGCGCTTCTGGATCGACGGAGACCCCACGGTGAGCCCCTACAGAGCCCACGTGCCACGCCGCCGCGCAACTTGACTCGCCCTTGGGGGCCGCCTAATGTAGCCCGAGCCGCTTGAAACGGGCACTGCTATCGGTACGGTCCATCGGACCACACCGAGCATCCGGAAGCGGCCAACCACTACCTACGACTCACCCTGACGGGTGCGAATTCGGCATGCCGTAATTCGACCCCATCGACTCGATTATGAGTCGCCAAGGAAATCGGTTAATGTAGTGGACACGCCGAAAGGCAAAGGCCACTCCAAAGGCCATCGGAATTCAAATTCGGACCGGAAACGGAACGGAAAAGAAGTCTGGTAAGGTTGGAACCGCCGGAAAGGGAAACGCGAAAGCGAAGAACTGGAAAGCG
>NZ_JBIURV010000072.1:0-29880 GCF_044741025.1 Streptomyces sp. NPDC088246 | reverse complement strand
CAAGGTCGTCGGCGAGGACCGGGGCTTCGCGAACGCGCGGGGAGCGGAGATCGACGAGCTGGTGTTGCGGTTGGACGGATAATTTTCCCCACCCCGTTAGTGACGGCTATCTCCACCGGAACCAGACTGCGGCTTCCGCCCTTGAAGCAGCCGAAACTCGGCCGGCCGGCTCAGGCAAGTAGTACCCGCTTCCGCAGCAGTTGGAAGCCTGCACGACCTAACATCTGTCGCTTGAGCATCTTGATTCGGTTGACGTGCCCTTCGACGACTCCGGAGTTCCAGGGCAGGGTGAATCCGGCGATGACGGCGTCGCGGTCCCGGTCGATGCCACCAGCGAGGGTGTGAAGGCTCGGCAGGTCGTCCTGCCGGGCGCGTCGAGCCATTCAGGGAGGTACTCGCCCCGACGCTCGGTGAGCATGGCCGCGAATGACCGGACGTGGCGGGTCAGAGCGTCGAGCTCGGGGCAGTGAGTCCGGACATCCTTGAGCCGGAGTTGCTCGGACTCGGTGAGGGTTTCCGGGTGCCGCAGAATCAATCAATCCGGCGACGGCCCGGGGCTGCCTTTCGGCCTGCTCCGACGCGCTGTGGAGGAGCCCGAAGGGCGGTGACCGTACCGGCCCCCGGTACTGGTGGGCTCGCGTATTCAACTGTCGTCAATTCACCATGGGGCCCACCCTATTAATGACCGTGTGTGGTCGCCGGAGGCATGCTGGTTCCGGGTTCCACCGAACTCGGATGCGAAGCGGGATGTGAGGACGCGGTGGCAGACAGGGGTGGCGACGGAGGCGGACGTCCCAGGGCCTGCTTTCGGATTGCTGCGGTGCGGCTGGCAGTCTTGGAGGACGCCGAGATCGTCGATCAACTTGGAGAGCGCGAAGGGATGCAACGGCTGACCGGCCCGCCGGCCGGGAAACAGCCAGGGCTCAAGAAGGCCCAGACCGAAGGGTCTCCGGCCTGGGCCTTCTGCGCTTGCTGGAGGATAGATGACCTTCTCGAGGGTTACTTCACGTCGACGTAGTCCGCCGCGGAGGCGACCGCCGGGGTGGTGGACGTGCCTGCGAAGGAGTAGCGGAAGTAGCCGTCCGCCGTGGCCTTCGTCGTCGTCCTCAGGTTGCCCTTGCTGTCCGTCGTGACGGTCTTGAGGGTCTTGTAGGTGCTGGTGCCCTTCTTCTTGAACTGGAGCTTCACCGGCTGCTTGGTGTAGCCCCCGTTCTTGTAGGTCTCCCAGTTGGCGCGGGTCAGGGCGCCCGTGACGGTGATCGTCTTGTTCTTCTTCACCGGTTCCGGCGAGGCGTTGACCGTCAGCCTGGAGTTGCGCAGGACCTTTGCCTTCGCGGCGGAATCCTTGGTGATGTAGTCACCGTCGTTGGCCAGGGCGTGGGCTCTCACGGTCCAGGTCCCGGCCGTGGTGTTGTCCTGGGGGTGGATGCGCGGGTTGATTTTCAGCGTGTAGGTGCAGGTGGTCGTGGTGAAGCTCTGGCGCACGCACTTGCCCGCGATGTTGTCGGGCATCACGAGACCGTAATAGTCGCCGTTCGGGAGGGGCGTGTGCGACATGACCGGGAAGGTCCTTCCGACCTCGATGCCCGAGTCGTCCGTGGCGGTCACCGCGATGGTGAACGTCTTCACGTCCGTGGTCCCCAGGACGATGTCCTTCCCTCCGTTGACGACCACCTTCGTGATCCTGATGTCGCCCGAGAAGTCATCCGCCTGGGCGGCCGCCGGAATCGTGAGCGCGGACAGGGCGAGAGCCCCGGCGAAGCCTGCCACGGTGGTGCGGTGATGCATGAAGGCGTTTCCCCCATGTTCCAGCGCCTCAGGAACGTCCCGAGGCGGAGCTGACAATGCCCACCCAGTACGCGGGTGGCACGGACATGACCATCAGGTCGCAGGAATGGTTGCCCATCGATCACACGGCTGCCAGGACGAGCGCGGGGCTCACGCCATCTTCCGGCCTCGGTTTACTGGTGGGCTCGCGTATTCAACTGTCACGATTTCCCCCGGGTTGCCGCCCCCTGTTGGCTGCAGAGAGTGACGTTTGTTCTTGGTCGGCGAATGCACCGGCGATGGTTGAGCATGCGAGCTCACCAGTGTCAGGCCCCTCATCGTGGCCTCGTCGTTCTGGCGCCCAGCCTGCTTCCGGGGTGACCGGGCGCAACGTGAGGTCCGATACGCGCCAGACTCGGCTGCCGTCGTACTGCAGTCTGACGGAGGTGGTCGCGCTCCGGGCCCAGCCGACCCCACTGGTACCACCTCTCTCCGAAAGGTCTCTCCATGTCTTCCCGTCTGGACTCCAAGGTCTTCGTCGTCACCGGCGGCTCCTCCGGCATCGGCCTCGCCGTCGCGCGGCGACTCGCGTCAGAAGGCGCCGCCGTCGTCATCGGCGCCCGTCGCAAGGACATCGGTGAAGGGGCTGCCGAGAGCATCCGGGCCACGGGTGGCCGGGCGCTCTTCGTTCCCGCCGATGTCTCCGTCGAGGCCGACGCCGCCGCGCTGGTCACGGCGGCGCTCTCCGAATTCGGCAGCCTGGACGGGGCGTTCAACAACGCCGGCTCTGTCAACGCCTCCGGCCCGGTGTCCAGTATCGACGGCGCCGCCTGGAACGCCGAGATCGCACAGAACGTCACCAGCGTCTTCAACTGCCTCAAGCACCAGATACCGGAGGTGCTCAAGACCCGTGGGGCGATCGTCAACAACGCCTCCAACATGGGGGTCGTCGCGCTGCCCGGCGTCGCCCCATACGTCGCCGCCAAGCACGCGGTCGTGGGCCTGACCCGGGCCACCGCGCTCGAAGTGGCCGAACAGGGCGTGCGTGTCAACGCCATCACCACCGGTGGCGTCGACACGCCGCTGGCCCGCACCTCGATGCTGACCAGCGACGAGGCTGTCGCGCAGATCTCGGCAATGCACCCGGTGAACCGCATCGCCCGGCCCGAGGAGATCGCCCCGTTCGTGGCGTTCCTGCTGAGCGACGACGCCTCGTTCATCACCGGCGCAGCCCTCGCGATCGACGGTGGATTCACAACCCGCTGACCGCCGGTTTACTGGTGGGCTCTTGTATCAACTGTCGCCGGTTCCCTGAGGAATCCGGCCCGCTGGTGACCTGGGATGATCACCAGCGGCGTATCGACTCCATGTTCTCTGCTCCTGTCCAAGGGCCCGGAGGCCGCGGCCGACCTTGACTTCAACTTCCTGCAGCTCGAACCGCGCGGCGGCAAGAACGTCGAGGACGTCGTCGGCGGTGCCGAGCTGATGATCAACGCCGGGTACAACCACGACCACACCCGTCTCATCGGCTACCCGGCCAACCAGAAACGCCCGCTGGACTGCACGGACAAGACCGTCCGTTACGACAGCACCGACCCCAAGATCCCGGGCAGCTTCCTGCGCATCGCCTGTGACAAGTACTCGGGTGGTGCCTCCGGTGGCCCGTTCCTCATTAAGCGGGGCAGCGACTGGGCCGTCATCGGCGTCATCGATGGCTGGAAGACGGGCGGCGACAAGGACGACATCTCCTACAGCTCCTGCCTCGACAGCGACGCCAAGGCGCTGTACGGCGACGCGGTCAACAACCGTCAGCCGGCGGGCCGTGGTGTCCTGGGCAAGGTCGAGACCTGGCAGCATGCCGACGTCATGACGGGTGGCTACTTCACTGACGGCAATCCGGGATCCTGGGACTACTCCGACCTGATCGTGCGCTGGGCGGTTTCCACGGCGAGATCCAGGTCAAGAAGCCCAACCGGCTCTGGACGCACGCCACCATCCTGGGCGCCGGCGACTACACGGACAACCGCCACCCGGACGACTTCCTGGTGCGGTGGTCCGACGGCGAGGTGTCCATGTACCCGGATGCCGACGAGACCGGCCTGAACCGCGAGATCACGTTGGTGTACCCGCCTGCGTAGGGCCTCCTGCCGGCTGGAGAAGGGCTTTCCCCTGGGGGAGAGCCCTTCTCTCGTCGGATCGTCCTCCTCACATCCGCGAGGGCTTCTTCTTGTCGAAGAGCCAGGTGTCGAAGAGCGCGGTCAAGTCCTTCCCTGACTTGCTCTCACACAGGGCGATGAACTGCCGGGTGTCAGCATTGCCGTGCCGGTGCTGCCGGGTCCAGGTACGAAGGATGTCGAAGAAGGTCTCGTCGCCGACGGCCCTGCGCACCTTGTGCACGACCATGGCACCGCGTCCGTAAACGGGCGGATCGGAGACGCGCCCTCCGCTGGGTGGATCCGCTGGCGGGAACGCCCAGATGCCCTCGCTCTCGGCGTCCGTGCCGTCGTAGAAGTCCTCGAAGATCTCCGTGGTGCTCCTGTTGCCCCGCTCCTCCTCCCAAAGCCACTCCGCGTACGTGGCCAAACCCTCGCTGAGCCACATGTCCTTCCACTTGCGCGGGGTGACGGAGCTGCCGAACCACTGGTGTGCCAGTTCGTGCACGAGCAGCACCCCTTCGGGCGCCTCGCCGAAGTAGGGCTTGGTCTGGGTCTCCAGGGCGTAGTCGAGCCCGGGCAGGTGGTCGACGATGGCACCGGTCGAGGAGAAGGGGTAGGGACCGAAGCGTTTACCGGCCCAGTCGACGATCTCGGGCACCAGGTCTGCGACATCGGCGGAGCCTTCGGCCTCGTCGGGGTCGATGGCGACGTAGACAGGCACGTCATTGTCCGTCCGGCCCTTGTGGATCTCGAAGTAACCGACGGAGACGTGTGCGAGGTAGCTGGCCATGGGCTCCTCAGTGCGCCAGTGCCGGGTCACCGTTTTACCCTTGTCCTCCTCCGTGATCAGCTCACCGTTGCTGATCACGTCGTAGGGGTCGCCGTCCTCGTCCTTGGGCACGGTGACCGTGATGTCGTACGTGGCCTTGTCCGACGGGTGATGGTTGCCCGGGAACCAGGCCATGGAGCCGGACAGCTGCCCCAGGGCCGTCGAGCCGTCATCGGTCTTTATCCAGCCTTCCAGGCCTCCGTCGTCGCCCTTGAGCGTGCGCGGTGTGCCGTCGTAGGTGACGACTGTCCTGAAGACTTCGCGGTTCCTCACCGTCTTCGCCGGTGTCACGAGCAGTTCGTCCCCCGAGCGAGCGACTTGGGCCTTGGCTCCTTGCACCGTGGTGGTGCGTACCCGCAGCCCTGACAGGTCGAGGTTGAAGCGGCTCAGGTCCTGGGTGGCCCGCGCTGTGATGACCGTCGTGCCCTTCAGGTGGTTGGTCTCGGGCCCGTAATCCAGCGTCAGCCCGTAGTGCACCACGTCATAGCCGCCATTGCCGAGCGCTGGGAACAGCCGATCCCCCACTCCGGCCGTGCCGGGCTTTCCGACGACGGCACCGTTTCCCGGTGCGGAGCCGGTGCAGGACGTCGTCACGGCCAGGAGGAGTGCTGTGGCCGGAGCCCAGCCGGACAGACGGCCCGGGACCGCCGGCCGAGGCCGGCTGCCCTTCACCATATGCAGTTTCATCTCGTGTCTCCCATCGATCGCAGGACGCGAGACGTCAGAAAGTCGGCATCGCCTCTTGGTTGCTTCAAGATGGGTAAAAATTCTATACGCGCCTTGCGGCTGACATAACGACGTTCATGATCCGTGATCAAGGTGAGCATGGGCCGCGCTGACCACCGGCCTTCGGCTCTGCACGGGGGGAGGTTGTCGGCGTGCAGCCGTCCGTCGCACTCGTACGGGTCGTCCAGGCCGTTCATCACGGCAGTGAAAGCGGCGTCGAGGACATCTGCGAACGCGTAGTGCACTCCGGCCTGTTTGAGCGCCTCCACAACGTCGTCGTGGGCGGCGCCGCGCCGGATGGCGCCGGCGAGCAGGCGCAGGGCGGCGGACGCGGCCGCCGGGGTGAGGTTGGCCAGGGTCTCGTCGGTGCCGGCGGGCACCCGGCGAGAGTGTTGCTGGGGGTGTCAGCCGGGACACCGGCTCGTCCACGACCCGGACCCCGCGGCCAACCGCCCGCGGGTGGGTGGCCAGCAGGGGTCTCCCCCTGGCGGTCGGGCGTGGTGGCATGCAGGGTGACCTGGGACTTCGTAGCCCTGATCCCCACCAGCTGCCGGGGCCGGATCCGTAGAGCCGGCACCGAGTAGAGGTCCGCCTCGAAGGCGACGAGGCAGTCCTTGCCGACGTAGCGAAGGTGCCGCTGAGCAACCACATACGGCGTGGCCGGCAACGGGCGGAGAGCCATGTGATCGCGGACCGCCCTCAGCCCGATGACCTCGCCGTGGGTGCCGTGAACCTTGGCCCGCCGCAGCGGAACCCAGGCCGCGAAGGCGGCGTTCAGTTCCTCGACCGAGGAGAAGGCGCGTCCGGCCAGGACGTGGTCGCGGACGATCAGGACCTGCGCTCGACCCGGCCCTTTCCGGTCAGCCGGGTAGGCGGCCAGGACGTCGGGATCGAAGTCGTAGTGCTCGGCGAACGCAACCGCCTCCGGATGCAGAGGAACGGCTTCCCCAGGGGCGACATGCCGGCGGACCACGGTCTTGGTGCGGTCGTAGACGATCGACATCGGGACACCTCTAATATGCGGGTCTCGATGTCAAGCCGCCGACCACGCTCAGGACGGTTCTGCCGGCGTTCTTGGTCAAGTTGCGGAGTGAACGTGCCCAGCGCAGGACGGTCTGGGCTCTCCTTGACCTGAAGTGCGATTGAGCTTCTAGCGTGTCCTCCAGTTGATCACCAGGCGACGGGAGAAGGCGCTCATGATTCTCGTGACAGGAGCCACCGGGAACATAGGAAGTGCTCTGCTGCAGGAGCTGCATGCGTGCGGTGCTGGGTCCCTGAGAGGTCTCACTCGTGACGCTGTGCGAGCTTCATTCCCCAAGGGGGTCGAGACGGTTCAAGGTGACTTCGCAGACATCGCTTCACTGAAGCCTGCACTGGAGGGGGTGCGCTCGCTGTTTCTCGTGTCGCGTGTGGGTTCGGATGCTGACATTCTCGGCGCCGCCCGGCAGGCGGGGGTGGTTCACGTGGTGCTGGTGTCGTCCATTACCGTCCAGACGCATCCCCACCTCGGCCCCGCCGACGAGAACCTGGCTGTCGAGCGGCTTCTCAAGGGCAGCGGCATGGCCTGGACGATTCTGCGGCCGACGCAGTTCGCCTCGAACGCCCTGTGGTGGGCGGCGTCCATCCGCGAGCATCAACCGGTCCGGGTGCCGTATGCGGACATCGGGCTCCCCACGATCCACCCTGCGGACATCGCGTCAGTGGCGCGGGTGGCGCTGACGAAATCCGGTCACCAAGGCCGGACGTATGCCCTGACCGGCCCGGAGCGGGTGACGGCCCGGCAGCAGGTTAACGCCATAGCCGTGGCACTGGAGCGGGAGGTGCCGCTCGCCGAGATCAGCCGGGAGGAGGCCCACCGTGACATGGCTGCGTTCTTGGGAGACGAGGCCGCGGATGCGGTGCTCGATGTGACGGGCGGGGACGTCAACGACGAGCTTCTGAAGGTGCGCGACACAGTTTCGCGGGTCACTGGCTCCCCTGCCCGGCGATTTCACCACTGGTTTTCAGAGAATGCCGCCGCCTTCCGTTGAGACGTCTGGTTCCGAGCATGTTCATGCATGCGTACTTGGCTGGGCTTCACACATATGCCGACAGGGTCAGGAGGCTTCACCGTCGAGTCGGCTGAGGAGTCCATCGAAGATCTGCTCCCGCGCGACCTGCCTCTTGGCCACCGCGTCGTCCCGCTGGCGTTCGAGGGTCGGGCGGAACTCGATCGTGGTGACGAAGAAGGTGCAGGACTCGCAGAGCGACTCGAAGTGGCAGTCCATTTCGACGGGGCGGGCGCAGTAGCCGTTGCCGAGCATGCGACGGTGCATCTCCCGGCGGAGCTTGGCCATCTCAGAGCCCTCGGCGTCGGCCGGCAACTGGCGCGGGGCGTCGTAGAGTGCCTCGAGCTTCGCCGAGACGGCGAAGTACTCGTCGGCGACGGCCCGGTCGGCGATCCGCGCGTAAACACGTGTCATGGACAACGACCGATGTCCGAGTAGAGCGGCGATGGCCTCCAGGGACATGCCTCGGTTGATCGCCTGCGTGGCCAGAGTATGACGGAGCTGGTGCGGTGTGACCCTGCCCAGTCCGGCCCGCTCGGCCGCCTTGCGGACCGCGGCTTCGATGCGGGAGGCATTGACCGGGCGGCCGTGATCGGTGAACAGCAGGTTCGAGCGCAGGCCCTCGGGCCGGTGCAGCAGCCAGTCGTCCAGCAGCGTCTTCAGCTGCGGATGCAGGGGAACGTAGCGGTCGGTGTGCATCTTGCCAACCGGAACACGGAGCCAGTAGGCGGACCCGATCTGCACGACCGCGTCGATGGTCAGGCCGAGCATCTCGCTGCGGCGCATCCCGGCGCGGGCGAGGATCTCGATGGCCAGCCTCGCGAACGGATCGGGGTCCTGGCGGGCGGCGGCCAGCAGCTTGGCGGCCGCGGCGTCGTCGAGGAAGCGCGGCAACGGCTCGTCCGCGATCGGGAAGTCGCTGTCGCACACCAGTTGGCGGAGCGGCCGGTCGGCGGCGTCCCACTCGTCCAGGCGGCGGAAGAAGCCGCGGAGTTTGCTCAGCCGGTCGCGGACAGTATGCCGGTGCAGCGGGCCCCCGCGTGCGGCCGGCCGCTCCAGCAGCCACTGCCGATAGCGTTCGACGTGCCTTCGCTTGAGCTCGGCGACGCAGGTGACGGCCGTGTCTTCGGCGGCGACCAACAGGGCGAACTCCCGTAGCGTCAGCTCGGCGTTCTTCACGGCGCCCGGCCGCAGTGTCCCCGCGATCTGCTGCAGATAGTGCTGCATAGTGTCCGCCATCCCGGCCGGGACACGGGCCCACTCCTGGGCTCGCATGTTGGCGTGGTCCGGGGAACGTCTGCGCGGGAGCTGGTCGGTCAACTCACAGTGGAACAGCGTCGCTTCCAGGTTGAACAGGGCGGTCGACAGGGCCTTGACGCCGCGGTTGGGGATACGGCGAGCCGCCTCCAGCAGGAGGCGGCGTCCCTCGTCCCAGTCGCTCTGCTGCAGTTCGTGCGGTTGCCTGCCGGACAGCGCGACAAAGTGGGCCAGCAGGTTGAACTGGGTCATGGCCACCGTGTCGCGAAAGCCGAGCGTGCGGGCGGTCTCCATGAACCGCAGATGCAATTCCGGCTCCGTGCGAGTGAGCACGATGCCCAGCCGCGGGCGTCGGGCGACCAGGTAGTCCGCCCCGGGTTGCAGACGTCCGGTGACCGAGAGCCAGCTGATGAACCGGTGAGTCTCATGGTTGAAGGCGAGCTGACGTTCCAGCGGCAAGCGACAGAAGCCAGTCAGGTCGCATCTCGCCCGGCTCCGTGAGAGCGGCGTGCTCGGCTCCCCGGATCAGTCTGTCTGACCTAATCCGCGGGGTTACGCGCGGAGATTTTCGAGCGGCAGCGCGGCGCTCAGCGCCCAACCGGCGTCCGCAGCCGGAGCAGCGCGCGCCGTTTGCACGGGCCGCTGCTCCTGCTCGTCACTTCGTCGAGGGCCGCTCGTATTGCTACGGCGGATGGACATGTAGCACTGCGTGATTGACATGAGCGCCCGTAGCTGATGCAGGAGACCTGGGGAGACTTGCGGGCATGCCGCCGCCGTTGGGCCCCGGGCCCGGGGGAGTCAGGCGGCGAAGGCGAGGTACGTGCCGACAGTGAGGCCGGAGAAGGTGATGAGCTGGCGGGGCTTGAGGCAGGTGAAAGAGGCGTGCATGGCGATGCCCGCGGCCACGGCATACGGCATGGTCTGCGGGATGAGCAGCGCCGGGGGCAGTGCGATCTCCGCCGCGATGGCGGTGATCGAGATCAGGTGCCAGAGGCGGACATCCTGGTCGGTGAGGTTGCCCATGTGGCGGCGGACGAAGCCGGGGACGGCGTACTGGCGCCGGTAGGGCAGTTGCTCCCTGACCTGGGCGTAGACGTGAATCCACTCGGCGAGGTAGAGGCCGGTGCGGAATTGGGGGGAGCGGAGTTTCTGCCAGGCACTGTTCCAGTAGATGTCAGTGGTGACCAGCACGAGGAGGCACTGTGCCCAGGTGTTGGCCGTGCTGGGGCTGTGCTCGATGTGGAGACCGTGGCCGAGGTTGCCGGCGGCCAGGAGGCAGGCTCCGGTCAGCAGGGTGAACCGGACGGCGTTGGGGCTCTTGAGGTAGAAGAGCTCCATGGCCGCTCCGGCGAGGATCAGCACGAGCGACAGCCGGGGGACGAGACCGGCGGCCAGGGCGATGGCGGCGGCCGTACGGACGAGCAGCGCGGGACGGTAGGCGCGGGCGAGGAGCCGGGCCCGGGTGGGACCGAAGCGCTGCTTCGCGAGGTGGGAGCTGAGCGAGCCGGGGGTGAAGCGGTCCCAGCCGCCCTGGCCGATGGAGAGGGCGAACCGCAGGACAAGGACGGTACCGAACACGATCCGGAACTGCTGGAGCCGTCCGGGGTCGGTGGGGTGCTGGAAGCCGGATGTCAGGGCGTCAAAGAACCACATGGCTGTCCTTCACCTCGATGGGCTGCTCTCCCTGGGCGTTCAGGAGGCGGCCGTGGCCGTCAACCCGTTCGTACCGGCCGCTTCGGGTTAGGTAGTTGAGGACTGCCTGGAGCTGAGGCGGTCCGAGGATGAACGAGCCCGGGGATAGGTAGTCGTAGACGTTTACGGGCTCGGTGCGGCCGTCTTTGGTGCCGGTGAGCGTGATGACGGTGAAGGTGGCCCGGCAGAACATTTTCCAGCGGAGCCAGCGGCCGGGCAGGCGGGTGAAGCCGGTGATCATCCATGCCACCACGGCGAGGGTGGCGGCCATCTGAGCAGCGGACAGCACGGACACGTGCATGGGCGGGAACCTCCGTGACGGGAGGGCGAAGGTGCGGTGGCCGGCCCCGTGAACAGGGCGGCGGGGGTCAGCGCTCCGGCTTGGCAGGCCGCTGCATCAGTGCGGCCGCGGCCTGGTCGAGGCTGATCTTCTGGTGCAGCAGGTCCGACATCACTTCGGTGATGGGCATTTCGACGCCGTGGCCACGGGCCAGGTCGAGGATCGCCTCCGCGCTCTTGACGCCCTCGGTGGTCTGCCGGGTGGCGGCCGTCGCCTGTTCGACGCTCAGGCCCTGGCCGAGATGAACACCGAAGGTGCGGTTGCGGGAGAGCGGGGAGGAGCAGGTGGCCACCAGGTCGCCCAGACCGGCCAGACCCGCCAGGGTTGCCGGGTGGGCGCCCATGGCCGTGGCCAGCCGGGTGGTTTCCGCCAGCCCGCGGGTGATGAGCATGGCAGAGGCGTTGTCGCCCAGGCCCATGCCCGAGGCGATGCCGACCGCGAGGGAGATGACGTTCTTCACGGCGCCGCCGAGCTCGCAGCCGGTCACGTCGGTGCTGGTGTAGGGCCGGGCACGCCACGACGCCGGCAACCTGAAGCTCACCCTGACCAACCCGTCGACCGCCGACGCGCACCTCACCGTGACCAACGCGTACGGCGGCGGGCGCCAAACCTAAACGGTCCGCGCCGGCGCCACCGTCGTGCAGAGCATCGACCTGCGCGCCACCAAGGGTACGACCTGACGGTCGTGGTCGAGGGCAACGCCGGATACCTGCGGCGCCTGGCCGGGCACGTCGAGAACGGTCAGGTCGGCGTGAGTGACCCGGGCATCGCAACTGTGTGAGACCCGTGCCCCTCCGCCCGGTGGACGGAGGGGCACACACACCCGGAGCATGACGAGGCATCAGCGTGACGTGCCGGAGCTCACCACCCCGCGAGTACGCAATCCGCGACGCGATCCCGGCGGGCGGCTCAACCGCGCTGAGCACGGATGAGGTCGCGGTACCACGCGAAGGACGCCTTCGGGGTGCGGACCTGGGTGTCGTGGTCGACGTGGACGAGACCGAAGCGCTGGTGGAAGCCCTCGGCCCATTCGAAGTTGTCCATCAGGGTCCAGGTGAAGTAGCCGCGCACGTCCACGCCCTGGGCCACGGCGGTGTCGACGGCCTGGAGGTGGGTGTCCAAGTAGTCGATGCGGTCGAGGTCGAGGACGGTGCCGTCCGCGTTGACGACGTCCTCGGTCGAGCAGCCGTTCTCCGTGATGTAGACCGGCGGGAGTGCCGGGTAGCGTTCCTTGAGGCCGACGAGCAGTTCCCGTAGGCCGTCGGGGACGACGGGCCAGTCGAAGGAGGTGCGGCGGTAGCCCTCGATGGGGGCCTCTTCGAACGGCAGTCCCTCGGACGCCGGCGCCTGGATCCGGGTCGGGTTGTAGTAGTTGATGCCGAGCGCGCTCAAGGGGGCCGAGATCAGTTCGAGATCGCCGTCCCGCACGGAGCCGCCGAGGGTCGTGTCCGCGCCGAAGTCCGACAGGTCCGGGTAGGTGCCCGTGAGGATCGGGTCGTTGAACAGGCGGTTGTGCAGGTTGTCATAGGCTCGCGCGGCGGCGTGGTCGGCGGGGGAGTCCGAAGCGGGCCAGACCGGGGTGCAGTTGTTGGCGATCATCACCTGGAGGCCGCGCGCCCGCAGCTCCCTCAGCGCCAGGCCATGGCCGAGCAGTTGATGGTGGGCGACCGGCAGGCAGTCCAGGAACAGGGTGCGGCCCGGTGCGTGAGTGCCGAGACCGTAGCCCCAGACCATGTGGATGAACGGCTCGTTGAGTGTGATCCACTTCTGGACGCGGTCGCCCAGCCTGTCGGCCATGATGGCGGCGTACTCGGCGAAGCGGTGTGCGGTGTCGCGGTTCAGCCAGCCGCCGCTGTCCTCCAGGCCCTGCGGGAGGTCCCAGTGGAACAGGGTCGGGACAGGTTCGATGCCGCGTGCGAGCAGGCCGTCGACCAGCCGGTCATAGAAGTCCAGACCCCGGGGATTGACCTCGCCTGTGCCGGTCGGCTGGATCCGGGGCCAGGCGATGGAGAAGCGGTAGCCGGTGAGGCCCGCCTCGGCCATCAGCGCGATGTCCTCCTCGTACCGGTGGTAGTGGTCGCAGGCCACGTCACCGGTGTGCCCGTCGCGGATTGTGCCTGGCCGCGCGGTGAAGGTGTCCCATACCGAGGGTCCGCGGCCGTCCTCCTTGGTGGCGCCCTCGATCTGATACGACGCCGTCGAGGCGCCCCAGATGAAGTCCGCGGGGAGATGGTCCAGTGTCACGTCTAACCTCCTGAAACATGAGCAGGGCTCACGTTAACCCGCTCGATGGGATGATGGAAGCGTGAATCAAGATCGCACCGCAGGGACGCTGCGCCGGCTGCCGGTCCAGAAGCGCAGCGCCGAACGCTTCGAACGGCTGCTGGACGCTTGCGCCGAACTCCTGGACGAGGTCGGCTATGCAGGGCTGACCACCAAGGAGGTGGCCCGCAGGGCCGAGGTGCCCATCGGCACCCTTTACCAGTTCTTCTCCGACAGGGAGGGGCTGATCGGTGCGCTCGCCGCCCGCAATCTGGAGTCCTTCCTGGGGCGGGTCGCGGACCGGCTGGAGCAAGAGGAGCCCGAGGGTATCTCGGGCATCGTGGATGTGACCGTCGACGAGTTCGTCACCATGCGCCGGACGATCACCGGTTTCGGCGTGGTCGACTTCGGCGCGGTGGGACAGGACCACATCCTGGAGCCGACCCTGGACAACAACACCGCGGTCGCCGGAAGGCTGCGCTCACTGACCGCCTCCCTGATAGGGGTCCAGGACGACGCCGAATTCGAGATCGCGGTGCGGGTGGCCCTGGAGTGCGCCGACAGCGTGCTGCAACTCGCCTTCCGTAGCGATCCGCTGGGCGACGCCCAGCTGATCGCTGAGTGCAAACGAGTCCTCAACAGCTATCTGAACGATCGACGCCGGTGACCGGCCCTAGCGGACGGCCTTGACCTTCCAGACCAATACCGCGCCCAGCGCGGACATGGCCGTCGAGCAGAGGAACAGCGAGCTGTAGCCTCCCGGACCGCCGAGCACGACCGAGGCGATCGGGGGGACGAGGACGTAGGGCAGGGAGGTCATCAGGTTGGCCAGGGCCATGTCCTTGCCGCGGTCCGCCGAGGCGGGGAGTACCTCGGTGACCAGGGCGGTGTCGACGGCCAGATACACGCCGTAGCCCAGGCCCAGGATGACGGCCGCGACCAGCGTCATGGTCCACGTGGGCGACAGCGCGAGCGGGACCGCGGCGACGGCCATCGTGACGCCGCCGAGGAAGACCAGCATGCGCCGCTTGCCCAGCTTGTCGGAGAGCCAGCCGCTGAGAATGACCGTAGAGATCGTGGCCAGGCAATTGATGCCGATCACGATGAGCAGACCGTCCTCGGTGGACTGGCCGGGGAACAACTTCTCGTAGTGCAGTACGTCGTCCAGGAAGTACGGCAGGTAGAGCGTGCCCATGCCGTAGCCGAGACCCATGATGAAGCGGGAGCTCATCGCCCAGACGAAGTCGGGGTGCGCGCGCGGGCTGATCCGGTAGCCGTCCAGGAAGGTGCGCAGCGAGAACGGCTCGCGGTGCAGGCGGGGCAGCGGCGGATCCTTCATGGTGGTCGCGAACAGCAGTATCAGGAGCGGCAGTACGGCCATCAGCAGGTACTGCGAGACGAAGCCCGTGGCCAGACCGATCAGCAGCCCGCCCGCGATCAGGGCGCCCGCCTGCGGGACCATGGCCCAGCCCAGCACGGCGCCGCGCTGGGCGACCGGGACCTGGTCGGGCACCACCGGGGAGAGTCCGGCACCGATGATCATGAACGAGGCGGACAGCACGAGGGAGCCGAGCGCGACCCCGACGACCGTCGTCTGGAGGCCGGTGAAGACCAGCGTCGCCATGCAGACCAGCGAGCCCACGAGCATCCACGGCCGGCGGCGGCCGAACCGGCTGGTGGTGCGGTCGCTGAGCGCGCCGGCCAGCGGTGCGATGACGATGCCCGAGATCGCGCCCATCATGCTGACCCAGGCGTAGCTGCCGACCTTCCCCGCCGGGTCGATCTGGGCGATCTGCTCGGGCATCAGGAACGTGGTGGGCACCTGCATCGGGATGAACACCCCGACGTTGGCCAGGACATACAGGGCGACCCAGCCGGGGCCGACCCGGCGGACGGGCTCGGCGAGGGCCTCGGGGCGCTCGGACAGCCGGCTGCGCTCGGGGCGCTCGGGCAGCTCGGGGGCAAGGCTCATCGGGACACTCTCTTGAGGTGGACGAGCTCGCTCGTCCAGTCGAAGGACAGCAGCGGCGGGAGGCCGTGGCTGAGCAGGAGGGCGCCCTCGTGGACGGCGCCGGTGGTCTCGTCCCGGTAGCGGGCGTCGGGGTCGAGGCCCTTCAGCCGGGTGCGGGCGACCGAGCGGGTCAGCGCGGACGGCTGGAACTGGAAGACGACGACCTCGTTCTCGGTGAGGTACTGCACGGCGTCGTGCTCCAGGCGGTACTGGATGCCGCCGTGCACCACGGGCCGGATCCGCTTGTACTGCTCGACCAGCATCCGGGCCCAGGCCAGATCCTCCTCGCTCCAGTTCCGCAGGTTGCCGCCGATGCCCATCGCCCCGGCCATCGAGACATGGAAGCGGTACCGGATCGAGGTCGGGCGGGCGGTGAAGCTGTGCGGGCTGTCGGTGACCCAGGCGCCCATGGTCCGGGCGGGCAGCAGCTGGCAGTGGCCGTGCTGGATCGCGACCCGGTCGGCGGCGTCGGTGTTGTCCGACGTCCAGACCTGGTCGGCGCGGGCCAGCACGCCCAGGTCGGCCCGGCCGCCGCCGCCCGCGCACGATTCCAGGTACAGGCCGGGACGGGCGGCGCGCAGCTGGTCCATCACCTCGTAGACCCCGCGCGTGTGCTCGATCCAGACCCGGTCGGGGTCGGCGGCACCGGGCTGCCCTGCCTCGCTGAAGGGCCGGTTCATGTCCCATTTGAGGAAGACCACGTCCAGCTCGGTGACGGTCCTGACCAGCCAGTCGACCGCCCATTCCCGGACGTCGCGGCGGGCGAAGTTCAGCACATGCTGGTGGCGGCGCCGGGTGCGGGTACGGCCGTCCTGGCACAGGATCCAGTCGGGGTGCGCACGGTAGAGGTCGCTGTCGGGGTTGACCGCCTCGGGCTCGACCCACAGGCCGAAGCCCATGCCCAGCATGCGGACGTGGTCGGCGAGCGGGCCCAGACCGTACGGGAAGCGGTCGGGGTTGGGCCACCAGTCGCCGAGCCCGGCCATGTCGCTGGTGCGCGCGCCGAACCAGGCGTCGTCCACGACGAAGACCTCGACGCCGAGACCCGCGGCCAGGTCGGCCAGGTCGGTCTGCTGCTTCTCGCTGATGTCGAACTCGGTCGCCTCCCACGAGTTGAAGATCAACGGGCGTTCGGCAGGGCGGGCGGGCAGCACCTCACGTTCGATGTAGGCGTGCCAGCGGCGGCTGGTGCCGCCGAAGCCGTCGGGGGCATACAGCCCGGTGAAGACGGGGGTCTCCAGACGCTCGCCGGAGGCCAGCTTCCAGACCAGGCCCTCGTGGCCGAACCCGCCCGTCCAGGAGGCGCGGCCGTAGGAGTCGCGGCGCAGGGTGATCCGGCGGCTGCCGCTCCAGGCCAGGGCCGCGCTCCAGACCTCGCCGTGCTCCTCGGCGGCGTCCTGCGCGTCGAGCATCAGCCACGGCCCGGCGTGCTGTCCCGTGATGCCGAGGCGGCTGGTGAACACGGTCTCCCCGACGGGCACCCGGTCGCGCCGGAGTTGGAACTCCCGGCCCCATTCCCCCACCACATGACTGACCCGGTAGTCGTCGCGGGCGGGCAGCGTCCAGGCGGCGGAGTCGAACCGCAGGACGTCAACCGGCTCGTCAGCGGTGAGGACGGCCCAGCGCTCGATCTGGTCATGGCCGTCCCGGAGCCGGTAGTGCAGGTCGAGACCGAGGGAGCGGACACGGTCGGTGAAGGAGAGCGTGAGCAGGTCGTCCTCGACCGTGTGCGAGAGGAACCGCCACTCGAAGCCACGGACACCGTCGTCGAACCGGACGGTCAGCGACGGCGCCCCGAACCGCAGGCCGCCCTCGACCACGTACTCCTCACCCCCAGGGTCGTCGCCGCCGGGGTCCTCGTCGGGCAGGTCGGCCGCGATCACGACGGCCTGCTCCGGGGTCAGCGGGCGGCCCCAGTGCACGTGCCGGGGGACGTCGTCGGCGTCCAGCCGGAAGGCGTACGAGGTGCCAGGGGTGCTCAGGAGCCAGAGGCGGGCTTCGGAGTGGTGAGTGATCACGAAAATCCTCAAACGTGAGTAGGGCTCATGTTCTGCTCATACGTTAGGCATGCGAGCCCGCAACGCCAAGCCCCTGACGGGGGCTATCGAATTTCGCGGCGTGTGGTTCCCTGCGCTCTGCGCGGCTCGGTCGGCGAACGCGCCGGAAAGTCAGCCGGGGCCGGCCGGATCAGGAGAGCTGATTCGGCCGGCCCCGGCCCTGGACACCGCCTCACGGGTGCGTCAGTTGGCGTAGACGCCGACCTCGCGAAGTGAGTAGCCCCACTGGGTGCCGCGCTCCAGCCCCTTGATCCGTATGTAGCGCGCCGGAGTTCCGGCGAAACGCGCCGTGTCCAGGCCACCGTCACCGGCGGTCGTGGACCAGACCGTCTTCCAGGCCGTGCCGTCATCCGACAGCTCGACGCGGTACGACTTCGCGTACGCCGCCTCCCAGTCGAGGGTGACACGCTCGACCGGCTTCGAGGATCCGAGGTCGATCCGCAGCCACTGGTCGTTGTTCCACTCGCTGGCCCAGCGGGTGCCGTCGTCGCCGTCCACGGCCTTGCCGGGCGCGAAGCTGACGAACGGGTTCCACCATTCCGACGAGGACGCCGAGGCGGTGGCGCCCGAGGCCAGGTTCGCCCCGGACGTGTGCTGCTCGGTGTTGCCCCAGGTGCGGAGGTAGGACTCGGCGCCCGAGAAGAGGTCGTCCACGACCCCCTGGCCGCCGACGATCCGGATGTCCTCGATCCAGTCCGGGACCATGCCGTAGTGCGCGGCGCCATCGGTGTTGAAGTCCCATGTGCGTTCGCCGGCGGTCTGCTTGTCGATCACCGAGCCGCCGTCCGTGCTGGGGAAGGGGTACTTGACCGGGTTCGGGGTGTCCCCGCCCCGCGGGGCGGGCCAGCCGCCGACACCGTTCATGTCGGTGCCGTAGCCGTAGCCGACCTTGTACTTCTCGCGCAGCGCGTCCGTGCGCTCGGCCTCCGCGCTGAACGCCTCGGAGCCGCTCATGTACTGGGCGGCGAACCCGCCGAGCTTGTAGAGCCGCTCGGTCCAGCCCAGGTCCATCCAGCTGTGCGAGGAGATGGCGCCCGGGTACGACTCGGACTCCAGGATGTCGAAGGCCTGATCCGCGGCCTTGACACTCATGTGGTCGAGCTCCAGCATCATGTGACGTTCCATCATGCCGCGCACCGCGTACGCACCCAGGCCGGTCAGCCCGCGGGTGTTGCACTGCGCGTCCGAGGCGTACGAGGGGACGGCCACCCCCGCCGGCAGCTGCTTCTCCGCCCCGGGTGCCTTCGCGTTGCCGATGGGGTTGTCGTGCTGCGGGCCGCGGCAGGTCTCCGTCTTCCAGAAGGTGCCGGTCGACAGGAACTGGCCCACGTTGATGGCCGTACCGAGGGCGCCGGAGTCGTAGCGCACCCCGCACAGGGCGTTGTCGAACTTGTGACACAGGAACATGCTGCGCACGCCCAGTTGGTGCAGCTCGTCCAGGCCGCGGTCGATGTCCTCCTTGCTGCACTGCGCGACGCCCAGGATCTGCTTGCAGCCGAACGGCTCGGAGGTCTCGACCCCCAGGACGACGGCCAGCTTGCCCTGCTTGATGACCTCGCGGGCCTGCGCGCTGTCGGTGACGATCCGGAACCAGCCCTTGCCCGGGCCGCCGTACATCTTGTCGATGAAGGCCTGCATGTCGTACGTCTTCTGCGCCTCAAGACGGATGGCGGTCATCTCGTCGCAGCTGCGGTCCTTGAAGAAGTAGACCGAGCAGATCACGCCGTTGGTGACCAGGTCGTTGACCAGCACCCGCTGGCCGCCGCGCCAGGCCCGCTCGATCCAGGCGTAGTAGTTCTGTTGGTGGGTCAGCGAGTCGTGGGCGGGCCAGTCCTTGAACGTGGGCCACCCGTTGGGGTCGTGCTTCCCGTCGCCCTTGGTGATGAAGTCGAAGACGGCGCCCGTGCCGTCGGGGTAGTGCTCGGGGCAGTCCTTGAGCGCGTCGGCGACGCCCTGCTCCGAGAACGGCTTGCCGCAGATCAGCCGGCCGCCGAAGCCCTCGTTGGACATGATGTGGTCGTGGGCGTCGACGAAGCCCCTTACACGCCCCTGGGCGTCGGTGCCCTTGAAAGGCTCGCCCGTGACGCCGATCTGCGCGTCGGGTGCGGGCCGGGCGGTCGGATCCCACCAGTTGGGCTCCGCCGCGGAGCTGGGCATCGGGCCGAGTGCCAGGGTCATCACGGCGAGGAGCAGTGACACCACCGTGAGGGATCTGAGTCTGCGGTACGGAGGTTGAACCATGGTCATCGCATAGATCCTTAAATGTGAGCGGGACTCATGTTCTGCTCATAACTTAGGGATACGAGCCCGCAACGCCAAGCCCCTGACGGGGCCATCGTCGGGAAATGAGGAAGAGCACCCCACCGGAAACGGGGTGCTCGCACGCCTGCTGTCGAGATCACGGAGCGTACGGGTGCCTCGGACATGACGGGCGCGTACGCAGGCACCTGCGGGGACGGGCGTGACTGCGGCGCGGGCAGCCGCTGCGCCGTGACCCATTGTCCGAGGTCTTCGCCCTA
The DNA here is from genome assembly GCF_044741025.1 of Streptomyces sp. NPDC088246. NCBI lineage: Bacteria > Bacillati > Actinomycetota > Actinomycetes > Kitasatosporales > Streptomycetaceae > Streptomyces > Streptomyces sp. NPDC088246. Next base: position 10,216 of record NZ_JBIURV010000072.1, on the reverse strand, counting down.
CACGAGCCGGGTGTAGTGCAGCCTGTGCTCTTGACCTGCGGCATCACGGCGCGGGACGGCCGGTGTACAACTACGCGCAACCGGCTCGCTCGGGAGCGATCACGGCGTTGCATTTCTTCTGCGCGCGACATGCTCACCGCGTCGCACACGACGACTGTGCCGGAGGCATTCGGCCATCAGTTGATCGGCGGAGCATTGCCGTCAACCCATGGCTTTGGCGGCACGGACGACGCGGGCAGGGCGAGTACGCGCGCGAGCGCGGCGGTGACGGGGGTGAAGTGGCCCGGCAGGTACTGCGACACCCAGTAGCGGCTATTGCAAGGAAGTTGGTCAGGTCATGCTCGGCACCGTCGAGCAGTCGGCGGAACTCCGTGATGGAGAGCTCGATCACCGGGCTGTCGTCCTGCTCGGCGTCGACGGTCAATCGGACGGTGTCGGCGAGGCGCTCGGCGAACGGATCGGGGTCGTGGCCGAAGGAGGCGTGGCCGCTGCCGTCGACGACCTTGTGCCAGTCACGCCAGTCCTCCAGGCCATTGCAGCAGCCGGGCAGGAAGGTGATGCCTGAGGAGCTGTCCGTGACTCGCATGCCACCGGCCGCGAAGAGGCTGTCGAAGGTCAGCAGCCCGTGCAGGAACGATCCGAGCGGGTCGGCGGGCCGGGGCGGCCGGTTGTCGAGTTCAGGGTCGATGTCGTTGCAGCCGACGATGCGCATCACCGCTGTCCCGACCTCGGCGGGGGCGAGCTCACCGCTGAGTGGCAGGTAGCCGAACGACTCGATCTCGGCGACGGGCCAGAGGGCAAAGCCATCAAGGGGGTAGATCTCCAGGACAGGTTGCATCACGATCACCCGGGCAGTGTTCCGCATCCCCCGCCCGCCCCCTTTGCGTCGGGGGCCGCCGGGGCTTGAGGCGAGGTGTTGTGGAGGGCTCGCACGGCGGGTTCGCGGTGGTGCTGGGCGGGGATCGACCGGCGCAGGTCCGCGGTGCGGGCGTGGCTCAGGGTCGTCTCGACAGGTGGCGACCAGCCGGCCCGGAAGCCGAGTTGTGCTCCGCGCGTGGTAACTCGGTTGCGACGGGCTTGGTCACCTGGGCGAAGATACCTGAGCCGAGAGACGGATGAGGTACGCGAAGCGATCGCAGGCGAGCTTCGCCTTATGGACCCCAGCGTGCGCATGTCACGCTCGCTTGCCCGACAGCTGATGGACCCGGGCTTCGTAGAGGTCGGCGCTTCGGGGCGGCGGTGGACGTATGACGAGATGCTTGGGTCACGTCCGGTGGCGTGGTGTATCGACGGCCACCTGCTACCGCCGCACCGCCAACTGGGACGACCCGGGTCGTAGCGCGGCAGCAGTGGGATCGTGCGGCCGTCCCGTGTGTGGCGCCGGACGATGGACGCGATCACGCCGAACAGCTCCGCGGACATGGGGATGACGCGTACCCGGTCACTTTTGGATGGAGCGACTACGAGTGGGGCAATGACTTCCCCGCCTGGCCGCTGGTATTGGCGGATGCTGAGATGGGTGAGTTCGAGTGCCTCTTCGACCAGGCGTGCTGCGCGAGCTGTTCGACGAGACTGCCCCGCAGGACGGCGTCCTCGGCTCGCTCAACCAGCTGCTGACGATTGCCTCGCGTGCCGCCGCGCTCACGCTGCTGGACGGCGCGGCGGCCCGGCCCGGCCGCACCCACGACATCACCGTCGCCCGCCACGATCACGTCTTGGCCCACCTGCGCGCCGCCGGTCTCGGCGCCCTCGCGGACCTCGGCTTCCGCGGCCTGGACAACGACGTACGCGACCCCGTGGTCGTCACCGGTTTCACCGCTACCCGCGTCCACAAGCTCACCCCCGGCCAAAAGACCGCCAACCGGGTTCTCGCCACCGGACGCGCACCGGTCGAACACGGCTTCACCCACCTCAAAAACTGGCGGATCCTCACCAAGCTCCGCACCGACCCCGCCCGCGCCAACGCGCGGTCCTTGATCTGACCCGCACGCAGTTTGGTGATCATTTAGTGGATCGCTTCGGTCCCGGAGTCGAGGGTGTACCGCGAGCTGGGCGGCAGGGTGCTCTTGCCCGTGGCGAGCCGGTCGATGTTGAAGGTGGAGAAGCCGTCGTCGAGGGCTTTGGAGACGTACGAGTAGCGGGAAGACTTCACCGGCATGTCGTAGTAGCTGTCGTTGTAGGTGGAGCCCGGCACCAGCAGTTGAACGGTCTTGCTCGTCTTGCCGCCATTGCGTGGCTGACACAGCTCTCCGTATATGTGGGCCTTGCATATCTGCCTGACCGTTACCAGGACCTGCACTTCGTCACAGCGGGCGTCAGGGTGTTTACTCTGTACGGCGCTGGTGACGGACGCGGTGTCGGCGTGGGCGGGGGCTTCCGCCTGTGCGGAAGTGATCGCCGGCACGGCGAGCCCGACCACGGCGATCGCAGCCATGGAAGCGACTATTACCTTGGCTTTCGTTGACATGGTGTGACGCTGACGTGTGGTCATGTTCATCTCCAAAGGGCCGAAGAGGGGTATCGGTGCGGGGCACGGGGGCGTAGCCGGCCGCCGCTGGGGCGCGCGATGGGAGGGGACGGCCGTGCGGGAACGGTCCGGGGCCGCTCAGGGCGTGGGGCCGCGGCGAAGGTGACGGCCTTGCTGACTCTCCCCCGGGCTGCGGGCGGCATCGTGGTGCGCGAACGGGCGCTTGACAGGGGGAGTTGCCCCGTGTGCGTCGGCCAAAGGCCGCCGCCGGGGCTTACCTGCCCCGGGCGCGAGCCCGGCGACGGCCCGCCGCAGCGGCGGCGCCTGTAGCGGTTTCGCGCAGCGATCTGTCCAGCCGGAGCGGGCCCGTGGCTTCTAGTTCTGCGGGCTGCCGAACCAGCGGGTCGCGGCCTGCTGGAACGCCTTAAGGTCGAGAGCTTGATCGTCTACCCAGGCCACAATGCCGTCCGGGCGTATGAGCAGGGCGTTGAATCCGAGGTCGTTGCGTGCCGCGCCGGGCGCGTACTGGATCCGGCCCTGCCAGCTCTTGGCCGCACGCTGCAGCGCGTGGTCGCCGGTGAAGTCGAGGACCACGCCCCGGCCTTGGCGCAACAGATCACCGAGGCGAGTGCCGTCCTCGAAGTGGAAGTCGGGGGCGGTGCTGCCGACGAGCGGCTGCGCGCTGCCCAGGGCGTAGCGGTTGAACCCGGTTGTCTTCCGGTAGGCGAGGGTCGTTCCGTCCGTGGTGCTCAGCAGCTCGTGGACCAGCTGCCGCAGCGCGGGGGCATTGGGGCCGGGCTTCATGGTGGCGACCTGGGCGCGTGACCAGTCCAGGATGGCGGCGCCGACGGGGTGGCGCTCACTGGTGTAAGTGTCGAGCAGCCCTTCGGGCGCGGCGCCGTGCACGGTCGCGGCGAGCTTCCAGCCGAGGTTGGCGGCGTCACCGATGCCGAGGTTGAGCCCCTGGCCGCCGAGGGGGGAGTGGATGTGCGCGGCGTCGCCGGCGAGCAGGACGCGGCCCTTGCGGTAGGTCGTCACCTGCATCGCACGGTCCGTGAAGCTCGATGCCAGATGAACATCGGTCAGCGTCAGGTCGGTATCGGTGATGCGGCGCAGGACCTCCTGGAGGTGCTCACGGGTCAGCAGCTGGGAACGGTCGAACGTGCCGCCGTCGAAGTCCATCATGCCCAGGTGCCCCTCGAAGGGCGTACGCAGATACATGCCGTTCGGCGTCAGGTTGAAGCCGAGTGGCAGCTGCTGCGGGTCGGTGAAGGTGACGCGCGCGACGTAGCCGGTGAAGAGCGGATCCGTGCCGACGAAGTCGAAGCCGGCGAGGCCGCGCACCGTGCTGCGGCCGCCGTCGCATCCCACCAGGTAGCGCGCCTGGTACTCCTGTCCGGCTGCCGTGACGGCGACGGACTGTTCGTCCTGCGTCACAGCCGTGACGGGAGCGCCGCGGACGATGTCCACGCCGAGCGCAATGGCACGCTCGGCCAGGACCTTGCTGACCGCTTCGAGGCTGGTCATGAAACCTTCCATCGCCGGGCTGGGCAGCCGGAACGGGAAGGCGGACACGTCGATGTCGGCCGCGTCCAGGCCCATGCCCGCGAAATGGCTCACGTCCCGGGGAGCTGGCGCCTCGATCGCGTCGGGGGCCGCGCCAACTTTCTTCGCATCGGCGCCGGAAGCGTCAATCACCGCTTCGAGCAGGCCGCGGCTATAGAACACCTCGGCCGATCCTGCGCTCAGGCCGCGCAATCCGAGCGGGAGCGCCTTGTAGGGCGAGGTGACCTCCTCGTCCCGCTCCAGGACCAGGACGGAACAGCCGCCCAGGGCGAGCTCGGTGGCCAGGAACAAACCGACCGGGCCGCCGCCTGCAATCACTACGTCACGCATGGGAGATACCTTCCTGAAACCGCACGCTGGGGACCCGGGCCGGATGGGACAGGTCAGCCGAGCCGGGTCAGGCCATCGAGGACGATGGCGATGCCGGTGAGGAACTGCTCGCGATCGTCGTGCTCCCTTATCTGACCGACGATGGCGTGCGTGAACGGGTAGTCCTCGGGAGCGAGGTCCTGCCAGGCCGTCGCCGTCGCTCCGAGAAACTCGGCACGGTCGGGCTGGACGGTCGAGGTGTCACCGTCGATGCGGGCGTTCTGGCTGACGGCCCCGAGGATGTAGTGCACAAGCGTCGAGGCGGCGTCGAACCAGGAAGCCTGTGGCACACCCAGCGCGCCCACCTGACGGCCGATCCTCTCGAAGATCCCCACCGTCACCGGGCCGAATGGCTTCCGGACGATCTGCAGAGTCAGCCGTGTCGCGAGCCACTGGTGCTCGGCGATCGCGTCGAACAGTGCCAGCGCGACGCTGCGGATCTTGTCCTCGGGCGTGGCCGCGGCCGAGGCGGGCTTGGCTGCCAGCGCAGCGGTGACGACCGTTTCCGTTGCCATGTCCAGCAGCTCGTCACGGCTGCCCACCCGGTAGTAGATCGCCCCGGACCCGGTGGACAGGCGCTCGGTCAACGCTCGAGTGGTCAGCGCGCTCTCGCCACCCGCATCGAGCAGCTCGATCGCAGCCTCGATGATCTGCTCCTGGGAGAGCACTTGGTTACGCCGCTGAGGCCGGCGGGTTCTCGTTGCCATGCCTCCACCGTGACACACTTGGAGCGCCGCACCAAATTGGTGCAACGCTCCAACTGTTTCAGCGTACCTTCCGAAAGTGCCCAGGCGCTTGTTCGACTGACGTCAGGTGAGGGGTGGACGGAACGGAACGACGTTGTCGGCGGCCGACTCTTCCCGCTGGATGAGAACCGCGCTGGCCAGGGTCAGGTTGGTCACCAACTGGCGGAGTTCTGCGATCTCTTATCGCTGGTTGGAGATTAGTCGACTTGAGTCGGGTGACGGTTTGCCGCAGTCGCTTCTCCGTCTCTGGCATCTGCTGGGTCTCGGTGCGGATGCGCTCGTAGAACTCGATCTTCAGGTCCGCGTGCCGCTTCATGAGGGCCATACGGTGGACGCCGGCTTCGACGGATGCTCGGGCCCGGGTACCGTCCTGAGTGCGACGTCAGAACGGAGTCCATCATGGCGCAAGACGCTGAAAATGGCCCTCACACGTTCGGTCAGCGGGTCCGACGAGCACGTGAACGGAGAGGGCAGGCACGGCCGGTGCTCGCTGGTCTCGTCGGCCGCAGTACGGAATGGGTTAAGGCCATCGAGAATGACCGCCTGGGCATGCCACGCCTGCCGCTCCTTCTTCGCCTGGCGGAGGCGCTCGGCGTGGACGATCTCGCCTTGCTCACCGGTGATGAGCGTCTGGCGACCGCCACCTACACCAAAGGAGCCCACCCCTCGCTCCTGCGAGTGAAGGAAGCGCTGACGGACTACAACGTGCTGGCCCGCGACGAGGAACCCGCGCCGGCGGCAGCGCTCGCGACGAGGGTCCGACATGCCTGGCAGTCATGGCACGGCGTCGGTGACCACCGCACCCGCGTAGCCGACGTCCTCCCGGCTCTGCTGGCGGACCTCAAGCACGCCTCCCGCGCGCACGATGGAGCCGATCGTCGGCGGGTCCAGGTCAGCCTCGCGCAGGCCTACCACCTCGCACAGCTGTACCTCTCTTTCCAGCCCGCGCAGGAACTGGTGATGCTCACCGGCGACCGGTCCATGACCATCGCTCAGGACGCCGACAGCCCGCGCGCCATCGCCGCCTCAGCGTGGTACCTCAACCATGTATTCCGCGACGCCGGGGAACGCCACGAGGCCCGCGTCGACCTGGCGATGAAGTCCATCACGCTGCTCGACCCGGACCGCGGATCCGAGGACATCACCCTCGGCGGTCTGCTGCACCTGGCCGCCGCTCTGTCGTACGCGAAGGTCGGGCAGAAAGGCAACGCCGAACGGCACTGGGACAAGGCAGACGAGGCCGCCCACCGTCTCGGCGACGGCTACGCGCATCCCTGGCTGATCTTCGGCCAGGACATGGTCAACGCGTACGCGATCACCATGAACAACGATCTCATCCGGTCGGGCGCGGCCGTCGACGCGGCAACGCACATCGACCTCGGCACCATGCCGTCGGCCACCCGCCGCAGCTTCCACCTCATCGAAACAGCGCGCGCGTACAGCCTGGAGGGCGAGTCCGTCGCCGTCGTGCATCTGTTGAAGAAGGCGTACAAGGCCAGCCCGGAGACGGCGAGGTACAACCTGTTCGCCAGGGGTGCGGCCGTGGAGTTGGCGGAGAACGGCAGTGCCGTCATCCGCGACGACGTGCGCGGTCTCGCGCGTCAACTCGGGGTCGCCGCGTAGGGGTACAACCTGTACCCCTCGGAGAGGGGGTAGCGACTGTACCCGTCGCTACCCCCTCCGGCATTTACGGTCGTGCTCCGACCCACCACTGACCCGAGGTCTGGCGATGCCCGGCGCCTGGCTCGCGTGGCGCTGTGCGCATGGGGCCTGGACGACGCGGCGGAGACGGCAGCGCTGCTGCTGTCGGAACTGGTCACGAATGCGGTCCGACATACCCATGGTCCTGCGGTCCGCATCATCGTCGACCGTCCCGCGGACGACCGGGTCTATGTGGCCGTGATCGACCGGGCACCCCAGCGGTTACCGGAAATGCGCACCCCAGCCCCAGATGACGTCAACGGGTGCGGCCTGGTCCTGGTCCTGGTCCTGGTCCTGGTCGACGAGCTGGCCGACCGATGGGGCTACGACCTGATGGGCTCCGGAACGCGACCGTGGGGTAAACGCGTATGGGCTGAGATGCAGGTGAGCGGATGACCAGGACCGATGACCTGCCGGGGGTCGGCGACGAGGTGATGGAGGGCAGGGTCCGCGCGATCGTCACCGACATCCGGGGCGGTGTCATCTGGCTGCGTGCCACCGGGCGGGAGGAACGGCCGGCGGAGAACCCGACGCAGCTGAAGGTGAGGTGGACCCGCGCCGAACTGATCGCTGCGGGGGATCTGTGAGAACCCGCCGCAGGAGCGGGCCGTAGCCAGCCCAAGAACCCCGCTGCCCGTGCCTCCCCCGTCACGGGCAGCGGCCGGAAGCGGTGTTCTGGAACCCGCCCCGTGATGGGTTCCGGGACACCGCTGCGTTCCAGTTCTGGCGGTGTCAGTTGACCCGGAGGGTCAGGTTCTTCGGCCAGGGGGCCTGGTTGAGGCAAGTCAGCCGCGGGATGCGAGCGCGTGACCACGAGAGCCCTGCTTCGCGGCTGGTGTCCGGGCTGGGTGGCTCTGTTCACGAGTTGCGACAGCAGATGTACGCCTCACCGAGCAGCGCGTGGATGGCGGCGTGTTCGATGTTCATGAGAAATGACAGCGGCCGTGGGGCGGCCGGCCCCGGATTCGCATCCTCCGGTCGAGGACTGTGCTCGATCACAGCCTGGTGGCCAGCCAGATGGTCATGGCCGCGGTGGCGGTGAGCCCGACGTTGAGTGCGATCCGGCGGTCTTCGCCGGTCAGGTGGACGGCGATCGCACCGGTCTGCAGGAGGACGAAGCCGATGGCTGCGGCCGGCGCCAGCGAGGGCGCGATGCCGGTCAGCGGTGGCAGGACCAGGCCGGTCGCGCCGAGTATTTCGACCGTCCCCAGCGCCCTGAGGGCGGGCAAGGGTATGCGGTCGACCCAGGCCATCATCGGTCGGAGCTGATCGCGGCTGCGGATCACCTTCAGCGTGCCTGCGTAGAAGTAGAAGAGGGCGAGCAGTCCCGCGACGATCCAATAGGCGATGTTCATGGTTCCCGTTCATGGGCCACCGGTTCACGGGGCCCTCGATTGCGTCGATGGCCAGAAGAGCCCTGGAGAAGGCTGGTCCGTCGTCCGAGGGGTCGGACCCGCCGAAAGACGGGAGTGGCACGGCCCCGCGGTCGAAAGGAGCGCGGCCGGGCCGTCCATCCGTCGACTTCAGGCGAGGTCGGTGGCGGGCTCGGTCGCGTAGCGGCTCATCGCGTCGATGTTGGCCTGTCGCGTCAGCGGCCGGCCGCCGGCGAGCACCTCCTGGAGGTCTCGGAAGTACTGCACGTACAGGTCGGGGGTGAATGTGCTGAGCATGACGGCGGGCTGGTCGGTCGGGTTGGCGAAGGTGTGAGGGGTACCGGGCGGAACCATCACGAGCGTGCCCGTGGTGGCGTCGCAGTCCTCGTCCCCGACGGTGAACCGCACGGTGCCGGAGAGTATGTAGAAGCCCTCGTCGTGTTGGGCGTGGCGGTGCTGCGGCGGTCCCTGGGTGTGCGGGGCGAGGACGGACTCGGCGATCGCGAGGCGGTGCCCAGTGTGGCTGCCGTCCTCCAGAACGCGCATGCGCGTGGTGCCCAGAACGATCGTCTCGCCGTCGCCGGGACCCACCACCGATACGGCGGGGTCGGCCTGCGGCTCGCTGGTCTTCGCTTCTTCGGTCATACTCACGAGTGCACCGCCGGGACCCCGCCAGTGTCCAAGACCCATCCCGCAGCGCCGATACCCCGTGGGTATCGTTGCAGCGTGGAGCTACGGACCTTGCGCTACTTCGTGGCGGTCGCCGAGGAACTCCATTTCGGCCGGGCCGCCGCCCGACTGCACATGAGTCAGCCGCCGCTGAGCCGGGCGATCAAGCAGTTGGAGGCCGATGTCGGGGCCCTGCTCTTCGCCCGCTCGCCCACCGGCGTCACGCTCACTTCGGTGGGCACGGTGCTGCTCGACGAGGCGCGGGCCCTACTCGACCACGCCGACCGCGTCCGTGTACGCGTGAGCGCGGCGGCCGGCATCGCGACCATCACTGTCGGCATCCTGGGCGATGGCACCGACCCGGGAGTGTCCAGGCTGGCCGCCGCCTACCGCCGAAGCCACCCCGGCATCGACATCCGCATCCGCGACACCGACCTGACCGACCCGACGTGCGGGCTGCGCGCCGGGCTGGTCGACATCGCCCTGACCCGGGCGCCGTTCGACGAGACTGCCCTGACGGTGCGTGCGCTGCGAACCGATCCGGTCGGCGTGGTCCTGCGCGCCGACGATCCGCTGGCCCGCCGCGACCGGCTGCGGCTGGCCGAGCTGAGCGACCGCCGCTGGTTCCAGTTCCCGCAGGGCACCGACCCCTTCTGGCAGTCGTACTGGAACGGCGGCAGGCCGCGCGAGGGCCCAGTGGTGCGCGCCGTCCAGGAATGCCTGCAGGCCGTGCTGTGGAACGGCACGGTCGGCCTGGCCCCGCTCGGACACGACCTGCCCGCAGAGCTGGCCGTGGTACCGCTGATCGACATGGCGCCGAGCCGAGTGGTCGCGGTGTGGAACGAAGGTGACACCAACCCGTTGATCCGATCCTTCGTCGAGATCGCGACAGCCGCGTACCGCCACTGAGCACAGGCAACCGGCGCTGCCGCATCCCGTGAACAATTCGAACGCCGCGGCCCTCGGAACTGCCTCCCAAAGCGGTGAACATCTGCTGTCCCTTCTCGGGTTCTGGCTCAACTTCCGTGAAGGGGACACGCTGAGTGACGACTACCGTTCCGATCAGCCTTCTGGGAGTTGCCTGAAAATGGCCAGTGCCAATCTCGGTGTGGCCAACAGTTCAGCGTCGTGGAAGAGATCTTGCTCCGGCTGGAGGAACTGTTGTTTCCGTCGTTTGCGGACGTGGCCGTGCTGTCGGCGGAGGTGAACAACGAGGCGTTACGCGTAGTGGGGCTTTGTTAGGTACCCCAAGTGATCCTCGTTGGATAGATTGTGATCTTCTTTCAGTTGTGACTCCTGAGGAGATGGAAGAGGTCCGTCCGCGT
>NZ_JBIURV010000071.1:0-30138 GCF_044741025.1 Streptomyces sp. NPDC088246 | reverse complement strand
TCCGCCGCTACATCATCTGGCGAAACCGCAATGCCGACAACCGGCACCTACGCGCCGTCGTGGACAGGGCAAACGTTGCCTGATCCGGCACTAGCCAGCGCCGGTACTGGGTGCCCAACGCGGACACTCCGTCCTTCGGCGCCGCCGAGCACCACAGTCACGCCCGCAAGCAGGCCGAGGAGGAAGTCGAGCGGCTCGGCCTGGCCCGCTTCGCACTGGACCGTGTCCCGTTCACCACCGCACACCCGGGACTCGAAAAGCCCAACGCTCTTCAAGCCTCCGTGATGGAGGAGCTGCCGCGGCTGGTCGCCGAGCGGGGGAGTGGCATCGCGGTGGTCACGGATGCCATGGGAGCGGGCAAGAGCGTGACCGCCCTGGAGATGGCACGGATCTTCAACGAGCACTGCGGTACCCAGGGGGTGATGTGGCTGCTCCCGGCCACGGCCGCCGCCGACCAAGCCTACGACGTCCTGGACCAGTACGTGCGAGCCCACCAGCCCGAGTACGCCCCCGTAACGCTGGTGCACCACCACAGCGACCTCAACGAGGCCTACACCGGCAGGCGCCTGTCCCCGGCGGACACGTCCGTCCTGGACGGGCCATCCGACGACCCGTTCACCGACCCGGACGACCTCTCGGCCGACGACGAGGCGGAGCCCGGCCCGGGGACCGCAGGCCCTGACCGGTGGCTGCGCGGATGGGACAACGCGCTCCTGGCCCAGTACACCGTCTCCACCACCGACCAGGCACAGATGGCCGTCCTCCCCGTCCGCTACAGCGCGCTGCGCATGCTGGCCCTGTCGGGCAAGACCGTCGTGGTCGACGAAGCCCACGCGCTGGACCCGTTCAGTCAGCTCCAGTTACTGCGCCTGCTGCACTGGCTGGGAGCCCTGAACTGCCCGGTCGTCCTGCTGTCGGCGACGATGCCTGCGTCCACCGCCACCGAGCTGGTACGGGCCTACCTGTCCGGAGCCAGCCAAACGGGTCTCCACGGTGTCTCGTTCGCCCCCGCCTACCCTGGGTGGCTGTTCGCGGACGCGGCAACCGCCACCGCCCACCGAATGTCCGAACCGGCCCAGGACCAACAAAGGGCCGCCCAGCGCAGGACCGCTCGCATCCGCACCCGCCCGGTCACCTATCGGCGCCTGGGACAGGCCGGCCGCACCGCCGACCCGGGGGAGCGCCTGGCCGTGATCGCCGACACGCTCCAGCCGGTGATCAGCCACGGCGGATGCGCGACCGTGGTGTGCGCGACCGTCGCCGACGCACAGGACACCTACCAGTACCTGCGCCGCACGTGGACCGGCCCGCCGCACGACCTGGTCCTCGTCCACGCCCGGGTCCGGGGGAGGCGACGGCAGAGCACGCTGGGCGACCTTCGCCACCGGCTGGGGCCCAACGGCCCGCGCCCGGCCCGCCTCGTAGTCGTCACCACCAGCCTCCTCGACATGAGCCTGGACATCGATGTCGACCTGATGGTCAGCGATCTCGCTTCTATGGCGCGCCTGCTGCAGCGCCTGGGCAGGTTGGGCCGCTTCACCCGCCTGTGGGCCGGACAGGACCGCCGCCCCGCCTGGTGGGACCGTGACAACAGCTCAACGCTGACGGTGCTGCACCCGGTCAACCTCCGCGGCGCGACCGCCCTGCCGCCCGGATGGGGCACAATCGAGCCCGCCGTAACCCTCCACGAAACCGCCCGGCTCCTCCCGGCCCTTGAGAAAGAACCCCCTGTTGTACCCGACGATGTCCAGGCCCTCGTCGAACAGGTCCACGGCGTCACCTCCGGTTTCGCGGGGGAAACGACGCGCCTGCAGCAGATGGCTGCCACACACCAGACCCGCACCGGCCGCCAGCAACAGCTCAGCGCGATCCACCTGGTACCCCCGGCGAAACGGGTCTCTTCCCTGGCCGACCTGCACCGCCAGCACCTCACCACCGCCCAGGCGGCCACCCGGCCCGGTGTCCTGCCCCGCCGCCTGCTGCCCTGCTACCGCAGCCCCGACGGCACCCTGACTCTCGACGCAGCCGGCTGGCTTCCGCTCCCGGACCAGGAACACCTCAGCCCCTGCCACCTGCGCAGCATCCTGGAACGCACACTGCCCGTCCCGGCCGCCTGGGTCACCCGCGCTTCCGCCCGGCATCAGCCGCCCGCAAGCTGGAAGCAGCACCCCCTTCTCGCCGACACCGTGCTGCTGCCCACCGATTCCGTGACCCGTGAGAGTGAACAGTGTTTCGGCCATCATTGGCTCCGCATGGACGAAGGACTCGGCCTCCTGCACCACAAGCAGTAGTTATCACCGTGCGTGAAGCTTAGGGTCGAAAACATCACGCCATCTTTCGGTAGTCAGACTTTCTCACCAGTCGCGAAGCGCTGCGGCGACATGATTCGCTGTGCCCGCACACCACCGAACGCCTGGTCGCACATCGCACACCATTCCGCCCCACAAGGGCGTGGCGATGTCCCCGGCGCACCACCTGGACGCGCTCGGCCGGCCCCGGCCGCCGCCTTGCCCCCAGTGACAAACCACCCAAGAACACCGCCCTGGCCACGGCTTCCCCGCACCCCGGGCACCTCCGCACGCCCCTCCCCAGTCCCGAAAGAACCATCCCCTTGTCTTTGTTATCCCTGCCCGCCACGTTCAGCGCAGCCGACAGCCCCTGGATCGACGTCCGCACCGGCCCCCACTATGACCAAGTGGGCCTGCGGACCCTGTTCCTGGACGCCCACCGCATCGACGATCTCGCCCTGCCGCACCCCCCGACAGCCTCAGCACTGCTGCGGATCGCGGTCGCCATCACCGCCCGGATCACCGGCCTCGACGACCCCGAACTCACCGCCTCCCAGTGGAACACCCTGCGCCGCGCCTGCCTCAACCAGGGCCGCTTCGATCCGGATGCCGTCCACGCCTACTTCGACCAGCACGCCTGGGACGTCTTCGACCCGGTCCGGCCCTGGCTGCAGGATCCCTCGCTGCGCACCCAGTGCCCCCACAGCACCGGCATCAACGTCTTCGTGCCCGGGCGCCCCGGCGGTAACAACCTGGCCTGGTTCAGCCCGCACAGTCACCACACCGCCGAGCCCGTGCCCACCGCCGAGGCTCTACAGATCCTGCTCATCCACCACTACTACGGGCGTTCCGGCAAAGGCACCCCCCGCACTCTCGAGGGCACCACCATCGCGAAGCAGAGCAGCGGCCCCCTGCGCTCCAGCGTCTCCTTCCACCCCCTGGGGCGCACCCTGCACGAAACCCTCCTCGCCGGTGTGCCTGCCTTCACCGGCGACGAACAGCCACCGGGCGACGACGCCTGCCCCTGGGAAGATCCCGCACCACCCGACCCGCGGGCCCAGCCGAGCCCGCCGACCTGGCCCGGCAGACAACTGACCGGACTGAGCCGGCACGCGATCCTCCTCGTGCCCGGCCAGGGCGGTGCCACCGTCACCGACGCCTACATCACCTGGGCCACCCAGCAGCCCAAACCGATCACCACCGACCCCTACCTCGCCTACCGCTTCACCCCTGAACGCAAGAACGTCGCCCGGCGCCGCACCATCCACCGGGCTGATGCGTCCCGGGCCTGGTGGCGTGACCTGGAGACACTGCTCCTGGCCCCGGACGAACACGGCACGCACCGACGGCCGGCCATCTTCGACACCCTCAACGACCTTCCCGAACCCGTGCGGCGCAGCCTGCGGATCCGCGTCCACGGATTCGACCAGGACGGCAAGGTCATCGACCGGCAGTGGTACACCGCCCTCACCCCACCCCTGCTGAACTGGACCCAGAAACACGACCCGGTCAAAGCCCAGCGCATCGCCGAGTGCTGCCGCGAGGCCGAACATGCCGCGCACAAGCTGGCGACCGTCGCCAAAGCGGCCTGGAAAGCCGCCACCGGCAGCAGCCCCACCAAAAATCAGCAGCCCCCCTGGACCGGCAAGGCCCTGACCCGGTACTGGCCGAAGGCCGAAACAGCGTTCTGGCGGCTCCTGGACGAACCCGACACCGGTGCACCCACCGCGTTCGCGGACGCAGCCGCATCCGCCCTGCGCGAGGTCACCGAAGCCGCCCGGATCCGCCACACCTCCGCAGCCCGCGCCGTCGCCCATGCCGTCAGGGACCTCTACCGCCGGCCCTCAGCACCCCGGAAGGCCGCCTGATGCCCACCGCAGCCGAACACCGCGCCTCCTGCGACGCGTTCGTCGCCCACGTCCACCTCCTGTGCGCCGAACCCGGCGTCCGCGCCCGCCTCAGCAGGGGGAGGGGCCGTCCCGTCGAGGAATGCGCCCCCATGGACCGCTACCTGTCCCGGCGCACCGCGCACCGCACCGGGCGCCGCGCCTACTACACCGTCGCGAGCCTCATCGCGACGGCCGGGCCCCAGGCCCACACCCCGGGCGTGCGCCCCGACCCGAACGATGACGCCGACCTCATGACCGTGGGAGACGATCCTGACGTCCTCCTCGCCGCCCCCGCCGAACCGGCACCCGCACCATCGCCGCCGGATCCGGCGGCCTGGTTCGCCCGGCCGAACCTCGGCGCCACCCTCGCCACCGCCGTACGCAAAGCCGACCACGGAGCGGAGCGCACCGAGGATCTCCTGAGCGTCCTGACCCGCCTCAGCGACGACCAGTTGCACCGCCGCCTGCCCGCTGCCATCACACGGCTACTGAAGGACGGCATCACCCCCGACTGGGGTGTCCTCCTCCACGACCTGGTGCAACGCCCCCACCATCGTGACCAGGTCGGACTGCGCTGGCGGGACGCCTTCTACCTCGCCACCCCCGAACCTCGGCGCTCCTGACACCCCCGCCCCGACCGGCCCCGCCCTGCCGGCGCTCCCCACCGGGACACCACCTTGGGGCAGGCCGCCCGGCCGCTTACGTTCCGGAACCGTCCGGCACCCCTTGGGCCCCGCCCGACCGCCCAGACCGGCCGGCGGCACACAAACCGATCACGACCCTTCCCACAGCCCACGGCACCCCGTACCCCGCGGGCCGTATCAGCGGCATGCCCGCCGCCCCATCGAAAGAAGCACACCCATGCACACCCCAGCACGCTTCCTCGACCTGCACATCCTCCACCCCGTCACCGCCGCGAACCTCAACCGCGACGCGGACAACGACCCCAAAACCATCTCCTTCGGGAACACAACCCGGGCCCTCGTCTCACCCCAGGCATGGAAGCGCCCCATCCGCCTCAACGTCGAACAGGACCTGGGCGAGCACGCCGCCCGCACCCGCATGGTGCCGCCCCTCGTCGCCCGAAAGCTGCAAGAAGCCCAGTGGCCCGAGGACCTCGCCGCGTTCGCCGCAGCACAGATCGTCCACTCGGCCAAGAACGGCGGCCTGCAACACAACGACCAAGAGGGCTACCGAACCCAAGCCATGCTCTACCTCCCCACGGACGCCATCGACGACCTCGTCGCCCTGTGCGAAAAGCACCGCACCGAACTCGAAGAAGCACTCGCCGCCCACACCCCCAAGAAGAAGATCAACGCCGTTCTGCCCGCGAAAGACCTCGCCGCGCACCTGACCCGCCGCACCGCGAGCATCAACCTGTTCGGGCGGATGTTCGCCGAACTGCCCGCCGGCCACGTCGAAGCAGCCGTGCAGATGGCCCCCGCCTTCTCCGTGCACCAAAGTGACCCGCAACCCGACTTCTTCACCGCGGTGGAAGACCTGCCCCAGGACGGGGAGTCCGGCAGCGCCCATCTCCAGACCGCGTTCCTGACCACCAGCCTCTTCTACCGTTTCGCGACCATCAACATCACCGACCTCCACCACAACCTCGGACCCGGTGCCCCCGCCGACACGGTCAACGCCCTCGTCGAGCTCTTCGTCCGGCACTTCATCCTGAGCATGCCGGGCGGCAAGAAGACCTCAACCGCACCGCACACCGTCCCCGACCTCGTCCACTACGCCGTCCGCGACCGCCGCCCCGTCTCCTACGGCGCCGCCTTCGAACAGCCCGTCAAAGCAGCCCCTCAGGGCGGCTACACCGCCCCCGCCCGCCAAGCGCTCGCCGACTACGCCGCCACCATCAGCCGCCTGCTCGGCACCCGCCACCTCGTCGCCCACGGACACACCGGCACCACCGCCAAGCCCATCAAAGACCTCGGCACCCACCACACGTCCTTCGACGACCTCACCGCCGCCTGCGCCACCGCCGCGACCGCCGCTCTGACCCCCGCGTGCCGACCGTGACCGGCCTCGTCCTGCGCCTGGCAGGCCTGCTGCAGTCCTCCGGCGAACGCGGCGTCTTCCACTACCGCGACACGTGCGCTTTCCCCACCCGCTCCTCACTCATCGGCATATTCGCCGCGGCCCAGGGCCGCCCCCGCGAACACGCCCTCGACCCCTACCCCCACCTGCAGGCACCGGGCGACACCACCGCCCCGAGCCACCGCGACCTAACCTTCACCATCCGCGTCGACCAGCCCGGCACCCTGTACCGCGACTTCCACACCGTCGGCGGCGGTTACCCCCGCGATCAGGGCCTCGTCACCGGCAACGGCACCCGGCGAAAACCCTCCGCCTCCACGCTCGTCTCCCACCGCGACTACCTCACCGGCGCCGTCTTCACCGTCGCAGTCGAAGGCCCCGCCCGCCTCATCAGCCACATCGCCGAAACCCTCGAACGGCCCCGCTTCGGGCTGTTCATCGGCCGCCGCGCTTGCCTGCCCGACGAACCCCTCGTCCTCACCGCGGGCAGCTCCGACCCCGTCGACGAGCTCCTTACCCGCACCCCCCTCACTCGCAACCGGCCCCCCGGCCCCACCGACACGCACCTGCCCACCACATTCGTCTGGGAACACCCACCCCCCGGCGCCGACCCCACCACCCCGCCCGACCGGGAAAGCACCAGCGAACCCACCAACCTCACCCGCCATGCCCGACGCCACCTGCCACGCCCCCTGTGGATGACCACCGAAAACCTGCCCGCCCACCTCCACACAGGACCCCGACCAATCGACGCCCTCACCACGTACGTGCACGGAGAACCCGCATGACCAGCCTCACCCGCATCGTCCTCGACCCCCACAACGCAGCGGCCAAAGCCGACCTCGCCGACGTCGACAGTCTCCACAAGACCCTCATGCGCCTGGTCCCCGACCACATCGGCCCCACCCCCCGGGCCACAGCCGGCCTGCTGTTCCGCACCGAACCCGGACCCGACCCCACCCATCTCGTGCAGACGGCCCACACACCCGACCTCACCGCCCTGCCCACCCGCTACGGCACAGCCCGCACCCTCGACCTCACCCCCCTGCTGAACTCCCTCACCCCCGGGCGCACCATGCGCTACCGCATCACAGCCGCCCCCACCATTGCCCGCTCCGCAGGCAATCCCACCCGCCACCCCGTCACCGGGAAACGCCGCGGCAAAATCACCCACCTCACCGGCGACGACGCCATCGCCTGGTGGCAACGCCGCGCCGCAGCCGTCGGACTCGAACCCATCACCGTCTCCGGCCTCCCTCGGCCCTTCCCCCGCACCCGCCTCGCACGCTCGGCCCCCTACTTCACGCTGACCCAGTTCGACGGCTTCGCCCGCATCACCGACACCGGCCTCCTCACCCACGCCCTGAAGAACGGCATCGGCAGGGCAAAGACCTACGGAGCCGGCCTCCTCTCACTCGCCCCCGCCTGACCCCAACCAGAAAACACATCCGTCATGCCACAAATCCCTGACCAGAACGCCCTGCGCGCTGCCGCCATCCACCGCCTCTACACCCTCGAACAGTCAGAACAGCTCACCCGCTCCCGGATCATCGGCGTCGCCGACGCCTTCGGCGTCGACCCCCGCACCGTCGACCGCTGGCTCGCCAACGCCCGCGCCAACAACGGCACCTACCAACCCCAAGGCCGCCCCTGCTTCGCCCTCACCCCGCTCATGCTCGACGCGGTGGCCCGCTGGCGCGGCAACGCGACCGCCGCGTGGAAAGAA
The DNA here is from genome assembly GCF_044741025.1 of Streptomyces sp. NPDC088246. Lineage (NCBI taxonomy): Bacteria > Bacillati > Actinomycetota > Actinomycetes > Kitasatosporales > Streptomycetaceae > Streptomyces > Streptomyces sp. NPDC088246. The sequence continues at coordinate 22,192 of NZ_JBIURV010000071.1, read as the reverse complement.
CTACGTGCCGAGGGCCACCCCGTCCCGTCCCTGCCCACCTTCCACCGCGCCGCGAACAGAGCCCTCACACCCGGGGCACGTGCCGGCCTCCGCGGCGGCGAGAAGGCCCGCCGGCGCTTCGACGTGTCAGGTGAACGCGACCGCCACCACCGCAACTACGCCTGGGAAACCGACCACGTCGAAGCCAGCGTCAAAGTCCGCGTTGAAGGCCACATGCGCAAACCATGGATCACCTTCTTCGTCGACTGCGCCACCTCAGCCATCTGCGGCCTCGCCATCAGCCCACAACGCCCCAGCCGCGAAGGCGTCCTCGTCGCCATCCGCGACGCCATCCTCATCGACGAACACCACGGCCCGTTCGGCGGCATCCCCACGTACGTGCGCGTCGACGGCGGCAAAGAATTCCTGTGCACCACGGTCAAGGAAGCACTCGGCGTCCTGGGATCCGAAATCATCGCTCTGCCCCCCTTCAACCCCGAAGGCAAAGGCAACGTCGAAGCAGTCAACGGAGCCATCAAAAAGACACTGTTCGCTGGCATGCCCGGCTACACCCACGCCCCCACCCTCCGCGGCGGCAAACCCGTCGACCCCGACCAACCACTGCTCCACTTCGAAGCGTTCGTCGGCCTGGTCCTCGAATGGGTTCACCGCTGGAACCACGAGAACACCCCCAAGAGCCTGGGCGGCCAGACTCCCCGCCAAGCATGGGACGCCGACCCCGCGCTCATCGACACCGTCACCGCCGAAGACCTCCACACCTACACCCTCGAACGCCACGGCAAGCCCCTGGTCATCAACAACGGTGGTGTCCGCTGGCGCACACGCAACTACATCGCCAACTGGATGCACGGCCGCGTCGGCGAAAAGGTAAACCTGCGCTACCTCCCACACCACGATCACCGCGTCGAGCTCTACGACCCGCTAACCGGCCGCCACCTCGGCGCCGCCATCATGGCCAGACAAGCGACCCGGGAGCAGGCCCTCAGCCTCAAACGAGCCCGGCGACGCGAAGCCGACCACCTGCGCGCCCAACTGAAGAAGGCTGAGAAGAACCGCAACACCCGTTACGCGGCCGCAACCCGCCCTGCCCCGCCCGTACCCCTGGACGTAATGCCCGAGGAAGAGGCCCTCGAGCACCTGCGGGCCCTCAATGGCTTCGACCCGGCCGCAGAGGCACTGCCCGACCTCATCCAGCTGCCCGAACCCGACGCCGAATGGACCCTGCCCCTCAACCCCAACACCGCACCGTCACCCCAGCCTCCGAAACACCCCAAGGACCAACCGTGAGCACCCCCACCACCTCACCCCGCCCCAGCCAGCTCCCGCCACCCAGCCAGGACCACTACCTGGGCCTTATCGGAGCCAACGCCATGGCCACCAAAGCCGTAGCCGAAACCGAAGCCCGCATCCTCAAGGCCATCAAACACAACGCCATGGTCTGCATCCACGGCCACGTCGGCCTCGGTAAAACCTTCGCCGTCCACACCGTCCTACGCCGCCGCGCCCCCGAAACCACCGTGCGACTGCGCTACAACAACGGCGCCAACATGAACGAAATCCGAACCCAGCTCTGGCGCCGCCTCGACCTGCCGGGAGAACCGCCGCAGTCCGTCGGCCCCTGCGACCAGCAAATCCAAGACGCACTCGACGCAGAACCACGAGTCCTGCTCATCGATGAAGTGCAAGGACTCGGGACGAAGGCACTGGAGTACTTCCGCACGCTGTGGGGCGACGACGCCCGCCGAGCGGCCATCATCTTCGTCGGCAGCGGCAACGCCCGGCAGAAGATCCTCAACAACCCGGCCCTGCACTCCCGGATCCTCGACTGGTACCAGTTCAGCCCTCTCACACCGACCGAAGTCCAGGCCATCGTCCCCGCCTACCAGCGGATCTGGGCAGGTGCGCAGCCCGAACTGATCCTGTACACCGACGACATGGCTGGCCACGGATCGTTCCGGAACTGGGCAAGAATCACCCTCCTCCTCCACGACGCACTCGAGGAAAACCCCGACCTCACCCTCAGCAAGGACCTCATCCGCTGGGTACTCAGCCGCATCGACCCCACCACCCGCCACACCCCACAACGCAGCTGACCGCACCAGCCCTCGGCCGGAGCAGACCCTGCCCGCGGGCGTTCCTGCGGTACGGACGAACGGCGAGGCGCCCGTTCATCCATCAGGCTCTCCCGCGGCGGGGCGGGCTTCCGTGCCGATACCGGCGGCCGAGCTCGCCGCAGCACGCAAGCGGATCCGCGAGCTGGGTTGAGATCGAGGCCGTTGCTCTCGCACTCAACAACAGGCCCCGCAAGAACCTCGGTTGGAAGACACCTGCCGAAGCCCTCAACGAGCATCTACTCTTGATCCAGGAAACCGGTTTTGCGACGACCGATTGAGAGCAGGGGAACGCCGACGTCCACGAGGAAGGTGGGACAACCAGACCGGGGGAGAGGGTCGAAGACCGCCAGCAGGGTCCCGACTTCGTTGACGAGCGGTACATGGGGATGCCGGGAATCCCGGGTGATGTGGTCCTGGCTAGATGGATGCCGGATGCTGTCTCAGCTGATCTGTTCAGGCTCTCATGACTCTTGACCTTGCCCAAAGGTGAAGGCCGACAGTGAAGTTCCCCCGCGACCTGGTCAAGCAGCGGCGAGGGTTGCATGTACTGCTATGGCGCGTGCCGTTACGGTTCTTCGGGCTCTGCCTCCACGACCCACCACTCGTCAGGGTCCTCGGCGGCCTCGTCCATGAGTGCATCAGCGACCTCGTCCGCCTCGGAGGTTTCTGGCAGGGAGCATTCGAACCAGACAACCTTGCCGGCGCTCAGCCGGGTCGCGCCCCAGTGTCTGGACAGCTTGTCGACTAGGTAGAGCCCGAGTCCATCCGTCTCGCCGGCCCGCGGCTGCCGCATTCGGGGCAGCTGGGGGGAATCATCGCCGACCTCGCAGCGTAGGATGTCGGTGCGCAGCAGCCGCAGTGTCACCGGCCGCTCCGCGTAGCGCACCGCGTTGGTGACCACCTCGCTGACCAGCAGCTCCACCGAGTCCGAGAGTTCGTCGAGGCCCCATCGGCTGAGTGCCCTGCGGGCCAGTCGGCGGGCCCGGCCGGGGGCGGAGTCCTTCGGGTCCAGGAACCAGTACGCGACATCGCTCGGCGCGATTCCTTCGAAGCGGGCGGCGAGCAGCGCGATGTCGTCGTCCCGGTCGCCGGGGCCGAGCATGTCGAGCACGTCGTCGCAGAGCGCCTCCAGGGGCGGCGAGTGGTCCGGGCCGGTGAGCTGGGCGGTGGCGGCGAGACGTTCGCGCAGCTGCTCGATCCCGGTCCAGACGTCCCGCAGCCGGGACTCCACCAGACCATCGGTGTACAGCAGCAGCGTGGCGCCCGCGGGTGCGTCCAGTTCGACGGCCTCGAAGTCCACACCGCCGACGCCGATCGGGGCGCCGGGCGGTACCCGCAGCACCTCCGCGCGGCCGCCCAGATGGAGCAGGACGGGCGGCGGATGTCCGGCGTTGGCAATGGTGATGCGGTGCGCGACGGGGTCGTACACCGCGTACAGGCAGGTCGCCATGCGGTCGCTGCCGAGCCGCTGCGCCTGCTCGTCGAGGTGGTGCAGCACCTCCTGCGGCGGCAGGTCGAGCCCGGCGAGGGTCTGCGCGGTGGTGCGCAACTGGCCCATGATCGCCGCGGACGTCATGGAGTGGCCCATGACGTCGCCGACGACCAGAGCGACCCTGCTCCCGGGCAGCGGGATCGCGTCGTACCAGTCGCCGCCGACCCGGGCCGTCTCGGCGGCCGGGAGATAGCGGGAGGCGAGCCGGACACCGGTCGGCTGCGGCAGCGAGTCGGGCAGCATGGTGCGCTGCAGCTCGTCGGCGATGTACGCCTCGCGTCCGTACAGCACGGCCTTGTCGATACCGAGCGCGGTGTGCGTCGCCAGCTGGGCAGCGACCAGCAGGTCATTGGCCTCGAAGGGCGGCCGTTCGGTCCCGCGCAGGAAGACGGCGGCGCCGATCACCCGTCGCCGTCCGCGCAGCGGAGCGAGGATCGCACGGTGCCCGGTGGGTACGGCCCGGCCGGTGCCGAGCAGTTCGGGCAGCGCGGCGCGGGCCGCTGCGGAGTCCCCGAAGACCGGCCGTACACCGCGCAGCACCTCGGCGAGCGCGCCGCCCGCCCGGACCGGGGACGAGGCTCGACCCGTCTGCGGGCCAGGCTGGTCACTTCGGCCGTTACGCCATTGCTGCAGAGTGAAGGGGGCAGTGGTCCGCTCGTCACCAACCGGCATGGGGCTACGCAGATACAGGAGGAGGGTGTCGGCGAAGACCGGGACAACGGTGTCAAAGAGGGCGCGGAGGATTGCGTCGATATCGACCTCGCCTGCAATTCGAGCTGTTGCCGAGGCAACGATCGACGCTATGCCGTGCGCCTCCGGTTCGCCGTTGTCGACGCCGAGGGCCCGCAGGACATCGTGGGCGGCTTGACCGAACGGCCGGACTTCGGCAGGAAGGAGTTGCAGGGCATCGGGATTGTGCAGGACTGCGGGCATGCTCACCGTGTTGTCCACCCGCGCGCGCACGTACTTCTCCAGCATTCCGCACAGGCGCCATGCCTCGTGCTGGGGAAGGAGTCGCTTCAGTTCCTCGCCGACGCCGTCGCGGAAGGTGGCCACGAACGTGCTGCTGTCCTGCGGATGGAGTGACACGATGTCGCTTGTGAGCAGCTCGGCGATGTCAGCGATGCTGGCTTCGGGTACGAGCTCTTGCCGGATCAGCTGAAGAACGGGCAGGCTGATGCGCCCGACCAGTGCGCAGAGGACGGCGAGTTTGACCGCATCCGGTGACGCCGTGCGGATGAACGCTTGGGCTGGGTCGGCCTGTGAGGCACGGGCGTAAGGGGATCTGCCTCGCTGGAGACGGCCTGTCGAGGGGATGAGTACCGTGTCGCACCCGCCAGGGTCGCCCCGCATCTGTGTGCGAGCCCAGCGGCCGAGTGAATGAGGGCTCAGCGACAGGACAGGGATGGGGAGCCACGGCAACGGACCGTCCTGTGCGTTTCCCAGGAGAAGGGGAACGTCGAAGCGCAATGTGGTGTTGCCGTTGCCCGGCACTGCTTGGGTGGCGGTGACGCCGGGAAGGTCAAGCGCACTGCGCCGCCACAGCTTCGGGGGCAGCGGATCGAGTAGTGCCACAGGGGTCGACTGGGCCCAGGCGCGCAGTTGCTTCCAGATCTCCTGCCGGTACCAGCCAGGCGCCGAGCAGTCCGAAATAACCAGGACCAGGCGTCTGCGCTGCGGGGAGAGCACGTGGTCAGGGCCGGCCTCCGCTCCCTGGTGATCGTGGAGAAGGGGCCGCGCGTCTTCGAGAGTCAATCCCCAGGTGCGCAGCAGCCGGAAGGCTCCCAAGTGGTTCAGTACGCGCTCCAGCTCGGCGATCATTTCCTTCCACACGTGCATGGACAGTGATCTGTCGACGATCAGCAGAAGGTCGAACCATCGTTCCGGGGCGGCGCGGAACGCGGGGATGAGTTCACCGCTGCGCGCGTATCCGTCGATCGTCCGCTCTATGTCGAGCTCTGTGTGCAGGCCTGCTGCCCACGGCCGTTTGTAGGCCCGCAGCGCGCGTGAGAGGTCCAGAGCGTTGGGGAGAGCCCGGCCCCGGGTGACGGCAACCGGCTCGCCCGGCACCCTGCCAGGGCTGTCGGACAGTTGCTCGTGCATCGTGACGCCAGGTGGGGGTGGTTCCATTGCTGCCCGGCCGCTCGGTGGTCGGTGGTCGTGTGCGCCGTCAGCCATCGGCGATGGTGGCCCGTTTTCGTCGGTACCTGGCTGCCTATGGCCACTCTCCCCACGGAATGTGGCGGCCAGCCAGACGGCTTCGGCCAGCGCCGTAGCGTCCAGGTCTGTTTCCACTACACGAAGGCCGTGCAGCAGGCGTGACAAGTGGTCAGGCACGTGAAAGCTCTCGCATGAGCAGTTTGCCGTTGACCTGCTCGACCACCCATCGCTTCGGTTGCGGGACGAAGCCTTTGCCCTTGTCGTCGGGGTTGCGGCGGACCACCTCGACGGTGATGTCCTTCACCGCCCCGTGGATGATCACGGCGTCTTTGAAGCCCTGGTCGACGAGGACTTTTCCAGGCGCATCCCGCATCGTTCGGCCGCCTGGTCCAGCAGGGCGATGCCGGCCTCGTTGTCGTGCGCGCTCGCGGCGAGGATCACCACACCGATGATCAGGCCCAGTACGTCGACGGCGAGTCCCCGCTTCCTGCCGGGCGTCTTCTTGTTCGCGTCCAGTCCCGTCGTCTTCTTCGGCACTCCGGCCGCCACGCGGACGGACTGGGTGTCGATGATCACCAGGGACGGGTCCTCTAATCGCCTGGACCGCTCCCGCACCTGGCAGCGCAGGATCTCCTGGATCCGCTGGTCAAGGCCGTCCTCGCGCCACAGGCTGAAGTAGTAGAACACCGCCGACCAGGCCGGGAGGTCGTGCGGCAGGAGACGCCACTGACAGCCCGTCCGGTTCTGGTAGAGCAGCGCGTTCACGACCTCGCGCAGGTCGCAGGAGCCCGGGTCCCCGGTCGCCGACCGCGACACCCGATCCTGCTTCCACGCGGTGACCAGCGGCTCGATCAACGCCCACTGCTCGTCGGACAAGTCGGTTGCGTACGGCATCCGTTCCATGCCCGCGACCCCATCATGCACACGACATGAAGCGAGGACGGAACCGACCCATCACCCACGAAAGAGCGACACCACATCATCAGGAACGGGACTTAACACCCTCTCAGGCAGCCGCACCGACTCACCCGGCATCCGCCGCGACGTCATCCAACGCGCCGACCACACCGAAGAACGCTCCTACGGCTCAGCCACCACCGGCGGCTTCGACGCCACACGACTTCGCCCACCGCGTCGACCAAGCAGGTGGTGACGTCACCGCCGCCGTCCACCAATGGCTCGTCGAAAACGGACGCATCCGCCCCGACGCCCACATCACCCACCTCGAGATCCGCACCTGGCACCCCCGCTGACGAAGGCCCGTCAGGGCGAAGAGTCACCGTCACAGACACACATCGACGCAAAGGGGATCGTTTACGATGCGCTCCCTGCACCGATCCTGCCGGTGATATCCCGCTAGGGCGCACCGGACAATAAGGGACTGGGCAAGCTTCGCTACGTCGTAGAGCAGACCTTCGCCCTGCTCTACCAGTTCAAGCGGCTGGCCGTCCGCTGGGAACGCCGCCCCGAACTCCACGACGCCTTCGTCTCCCTGGCTTGCGGCCTCATCTGCTGGAGACGCCTCAAGAAGCACCGATCATGATCCTTTAAAGAGAACCATGAGGATAGCGCTGACGACGGCTGTGAATATCACCAGGACGGTGGCAACGATTTCTACCTCCCGCCGACGCCGCTGTCCCGCCACGCGTTGATCGTCGCCGTCCGCAACGGCAGGGCGGGCATCTTCGGCCACGTCGATGGCCTGGTACGTCCTCGTCCAGTCCGCCGACAGGTCGGGCGACGTCGTGGGCTGTAGTGCCCTGTGTTGCGCGCCTGTGTCTTCCCGCGGCTCGTCGGTTCTCTCTTGTGGGGTTGCAGTCGCGGTTACGGCCCAGCGATTGCGGGTCAAGGCAATGCTGTGTCCAGCGTTGCGGGCCCGCTGCTGCGGCACCGGCCGTCCCTTGGCCTTCAATTCCCTGCTCACATGGCGGAAGAGGGAGTCCATCTCGAGAGGGTCAGACGCACCGGGGATGCCTTCTGACAGGGCCTTCACCAGTTCGCCAGAGAAGGCGGTGAACTCCTCGCCCTCCGGGGCCCAGGCGAGTTTGGTTTCGGACGACGCGGTCATCAGATAAGTACCTTCGACGCCGGCAAGGTCCGCCACTTCGGCCGCCGGATTCATGTACCCCTTCAGCGCGCGTCCGCTGTAGCAGCAGTCCAGGATGACCACCCTGCTGAGGGCGGTACAGGTGTCGACCATTTCATGTCGGAGCGAGTCATAAGGTACGGCCCGGTACAGCCGCTCGTTGTCCGACTTGGGTAGCGCCAGATGCAGGTCACCATTCGGTGACAGCAGCCCGTGGCCCGCGAAGTACACGACGAACGCCTCCTCCGCCGCGTTCGCCGCCTCATGGACTTTATCGAGTAGTTCCTCGCAGGCCTCGGGGTTGTGCAACTCCACGCAGTGCTCTGCGGGCAAACCCCACACCTTGGGATCCCTCAGCAGCCTAGCGAGACGGCGGACGTTATTGTGCACCCCGGGCAGGTCCGCCAAGTGCTGGTAACGGTCCACTCCGATCAGGACCGCACGGGATCTCGCGGGATTGGGAAGGTCCATCAGTCGTTCCCGGACTGCGGCTGACGTGCGTCTTGATCGTCGACTCGGCGACCACGAGATGCGAGGCGATCTCCTGGTTCTTCGACAGCCCCTGGGCGATCAGCACAAGCACCTCCGTCTCCCGCTCCGTGAGGTCGCCGATCCGCGCCATGGCGGGCGGCCGAGGCGTCTCGGCGAGCTTCGAGAACTTGGTGATCAGCCGCCGGGTCACGGTCGGCGCGAGCAGACCGCAGCAGTTCCACGATCCGGCGTACCGATTCCTCAGAACCGTCCCGTACCGTGACCGACACTCCGTCAACCGTGATCGTCACCGGAGGGGCCGCGGGGCGGCCGGCGCGCCAAGTGGCGTAGGCCAGCGCAAGATTGGCTGCCGCGAAACCTTGGCTGAGGGCAAGGTCGATGACCTCCAGAGCCCCCATGAAGCCGCCCGTCTGATGCGGTGGCCGCAGTCGTACCTCGGCATGGCGCCGAAGGTCGCCGTCCTGCCGGAACCAGCGGTAGAGATCGGTGAGCGTCGTACCACCATCATCTTCGGCAATCTTGACCTGGACCTGCATGGCACTCCCCCTGTGCTGCCTCTGCTACCGCGCCCACGATAGACACATCCGATCAGTCTCGCGCAGCCAACGGACTGGTTGCGTAGCGTAGTAGCGCGGCGCGTAGGCCGGGTGTGACGGTCCGGATCACATTCGGGCCGTTGCCCGACGGCTCGCGGGTCCGGTGGCCGATGCTGAATGGCCGACAATCAGAGGCAAGGCGAGCAGGACCATCAAACTGCCACGTGCCTGCCACGCTCTCGCCAGCCCCGTGCTGGACCTCGACGATTGGGCCGACGAGCCGTCAATCTCACAAGATCGTGTTACGGGCGCTTAGGGAAACCTGGGGTTTACCGGCGGGAGACAGTTGCAGTTTCCAGACGGAGGCCCCTGTGGGCTGTCTCTTCCTGACAGCGTGTCATCACCAAATACCCTGTTCGAGTTCCTCGAGTGAAAGATTCCACTGTGATTCGTCGTCGGTGAATGGGGTGAGGTCGAAGGTTCCCACTACGTCTCGGAAACGTGCAGCCAGCTCTTCCGGGTCGACGTCGTTGTCGTGGTCGATCTCGACCTTGCGGAGCTCGATGAGGGCAAACACAAGGGACTCGATATCCCGGTGGAGTTCGATGTAGTCCGTGGCTCCTTCGGGGAAGGCGTAGATTTTGCCGGACTTGGGGTCGAGGGCGAGGAGTGAGGTGAACAGGTAGCCGAGACTCCACCATGACCGGCTTTCCGGGGGGCAGGACAGGTCGAAGAGGTCGAAGCGGCTTCCCAGGGTGATCGCGTCCGTGCCGGGTTCGTAGGGGTCTTCGACGTCCATGCGGGATGTGAAGACGTCAGAGGTGGGCAGCCCCACCGAGCTCAGAAAGATGGCGGTGCGGGTATCGAAATCGCCCGTTTCATTGCGAGGAAAGTAGATTACATTGGTCAGGCCGTAAGCCTCGATCACTTCTTCTGGGGTAACGGTAAAGTTCACTTTCTCGCCTTGTCGCAGTTATTTTCCGTGGGCTTTTCGAAGGTCGTTACGATATTTTATATGCTCTGCGTTCGTGGTCTCCCCGGCGCTCGTATAATAATCTGCGACGTGTGTCACCTTTAGGTCGTTACCGAAGTAAGCATCCAACCATCTGGCGCACTCCGGGTTCTTCTTGCACGGCTCTCGTTCGGTGAATATCTCTTTGAGGCCGTCGCCCTTGCCGTTATGGAGAAGCGGACGGCCCAGCATCCGCTCGGAGTGTCCCGCTTTGTTGCTGTAGCCAACGAGGATCGACTCGTTGCCTTTGGCGTCGATGTACCGGCCTGCGGCGTAGTTCGTTCCCTTGTAGTCATCTCGTGCTATCCGGGCTGATTGTGTGGCCTGGGCGAGATCGTAGCCATCGGTTCTGACCTTAGTTGAGCTGACTTTGCCCGTGTGTCCCTGGGGAGTGTGCCACTGGGCCTTCTCCCTGTCGGTTTGCGGCACCCATGCCTTGCCGCCGTTCAGGACTACTCCGTCGAGACGTGTCTTGTCGCCTGCGCTGAGCGGGTCCAAGTCTCCACTGGAGCTGAGACGTTGGACAGTACCGTCGGCGTTGAGTAAGTACATCGGGACGCTGTCGTCGTCATCGCCGTCTTTGCACTTGTCGAAGTCACGCTTGCGGTCCTCATCGTTATCCTTGTGGCTGCCCTTGCTCTTGTCGATCTTGCCGCCATGGTCCTCGAGGGTCTTGACCATCTCGCCGGCCTTCTTCTCGACCGCCTCCTCGGCCTTGTCCATGACGGTGGTGAGCTTGTGGAACCGGCTGTCCTTCTTGACGGAGCTCTTGCGCCGGGAGCCGCCGTTCTTGAAGTTGCCCTTCTTCTTGTCGAAGTTGGTGGCCGTCTTCCGGTAGTCGCTTGCGGAGCGTTCGAACTCGTCGAACTCGATGACCAAGTCCTGGGCCATGTCTGTGCTGCCCGAGGCCATGACGTCGTAGGTGCTGCCACCGCTGAGCCGGTCTGTGAACAGCTTCTCGATTTCCGCGAGGATCATGCCCTCGATCTTGTCGGTGACGATCGAGGTGACTTGTTCGACGGCGAGGTTGATGGCCTCGTGGATGACCAGCCGTGCGGCTGCGACAGCTGCAGCCGACAGGAATCCGCTGAGTCCTGCGGTGAAGAACATACCGACCACACCGACCGTCGCGGTTGTTGCAGTGGCAGTCAACTCGCTGATGATCGCGATCTTGCAGGTGAGGATGAGACTCGCGCAGTCGTCGAGTGCATCGGCCAGGTCGTCGCATCCCTTGGCGAAGGTCGCCAGATCTCGCGTGGTGAGCTTGCCCCAACGTCGGTCGATGGCCGTTACGGTCTCGCCCTTACTCTTCCCTGCGACTATGTGGGAGCAGGCGTTGTTGCCTTCCTTGACCGCGTCGCGAACGCCCTCGGCCAGATGCCGGTAGTCCTTTGCCGAGCCCTCCACCTCGTCCTCGTCGATCTGCGGCCAGTCGATGCCGATCAGGTCCAGGACCTTGACCAGGTCATCGGGCAGCTGCTTCCCCACGTGTTCCCCCCGTCATGCGCCCAATTGGATCACCCTCCAACGACAGTTGATCAGCGTCAACTTTGGCTGGGTGAGGACGCTGTGAATTCAGTCAACTGCGCTCAGACCTGCGGAGTATCACCGTCTGGGACTGGCCCGCGCCGAGGGGTGAGACAGATCATGGATTCGTCCATCCCAATCAGGACACGGTTGTCCGCAGTGAGCGCGACGGCGCGAACAGGGGGCCCAGGCCGAAACATCCGCTGCGCACCCGTATCCCAGTGGATCCACTCCACCGCACCGTCGCCCCAAGCCACCGCGATGGCGGGCCCGTTCTCCGTTGCCGCGGCGTCGAGCGACATCACAGGGCAGGGGCGCTGAGCGAGGGGTGTGGCCATCGGTGTATTGCCTGGCGCCCAGGCTCGTAGAGTGCCGTCCGCTCCACCGCTGTAGATAAGTGGCACCGAAGTCTCGCCATCAAGGGCGACACCGACAGCAGCGAGGGCGTTTACCGGGCCGTCATGCAGTGCCGCTGAATCCGTCACGTCCCCGAACGCGCGCACCGTGCCCGTGGCGTCGCCAAGGGCCACGACCCCGATGCCATGGCCCGTAGTCGCGGCGATTGCGGTGCCGACATGTTCCCGCATAGCCGCCATCAGACGTTCGGCGCCCGTGGGACTGTCGTCGAGCAGCCTGCCGATACCCGATCCCGCCGGCCGCGCGACCCATGTGGTGTCCGCGTGCACACGGCCGTTCTCATCCAGCAACAGCACCGTGCCGTCAGCCATCACAGACACCGCGTGTGGCTGAACTCGTTCCAGGGACAAGCGTCCTCGCACGGTGGCGTCGGCCACGTATACAAGCCGGACCGTGCCCCCGTGACCACCTACCAGCACGCAGTCGGCAAGAGGCCCCTTCCCCACGGCCAAGGCAGTAGCAGGACCCGGCCACGGCGGAGTCAGATCACCGCGGACACGGCTCCACCCCCATCGCCAAGCGGCGTCCGAGGCCAGATCGGACAGAGCGGGCGCAAGCCTGGGATCCGCGCTGTCACTCAGGGCAGTCAGAAGGGTCAGAGCGCGAGACGCCGGTACCCGGTCCTGGCACAGCGACTGCCCAACCCTCAGCCACGCATCACGAAGACCTCCATCGTCCTGATCGCTCTCCTTGTCGTAGGCAACAGTGACGCCCCACGGATCGGCCTGACAGGCAGCCACCGGATCGGAGAGATCCACGACCGAGTCTTCCCTGACCGACGGAGCCACGTCATGTCCCTGAGACAGAGAGGCCTGCCACTGGTCAAAGCGGCGCTCATCCCTCCACCGCTCCAGGTCCAAGTCCAGTTCCGCGCAGCCAGCTCCAGCCAGAACACGATGTGCGGGGCTTCCGGAACGGGACTCGACAACCAGCTTCAGATGCGACCGAGAAACCAAATCGAGTACCAACTCAGCAACGTCCTCGCTATGGAGATCCGGGAGGACGATCACAGTACGGCGCCGGTCACCTCTCAGCGCCCCCACCAGCTCCCCGGGGGTGCGGGCGACCACGCCGAGCTGGTCAGCAAGTGACCATACGGTGCCCCGCACACTGTCCCCAGCACAAGGGACGACAGCGTGGACCGCACGCTCCATCGGGGTCCCATTCCGGGTGCCATGGTGCACGAGCCAGGCAAGCAGAGCCGATTTCCCGCATCCTTCAGATCCAGAAACCAGACACAGGCAAGGGGCATCCGGGTCGGCGAGCCAGCCCAGCAGAGCGGCTGCGGCAGGTTCGCGGCCGGCAGCAGGCCGTTCCCAGCGCACCGTCAATGCCTCGCCTGCTTGGCAGCATGGGTGATCAACTGCTTCAACCCCTCCTCGCGTGACTCTGCAGTACTTCCGTAGTCAAAGCTGTGGGTGAACTCTGCCCGCGGGAAGGTCTTCTGCATCCATACAGCGCAGTAGTGCCCCGGCATGAGACACGGCTCCAGCTCGCAGTAGACGCGCCGTACCTGACTTGGCTTCACCCCTTCACTGGACAAACGACGCCAGATGATTTCCTCCGGATGCGGCTGTCCCGGCCCTGTCACTTCAGTGACCACCTGCCTGGTCCCCGCGGCATCGATGTACTCGAACGCGGCGGAGAACGGGAAGTTCAGGGTGTGCCGGATATCATCGAGTACACGGGGCCACCAAGCCTCCCGCTCTGTGAAGGCAGAGGCATCGATCCGCCGCAGCTCAGCGGCGAGATTCTGGAAGACGGCCGCCGACTCCGCCAGGCCAGAGGACGCTGCAATCGCCGGTTGAGCGCGGTCCAGGGCCAGAAGCGACGCGTTGAGAGCAGAAACACCCATGTTGACGAACATGTCATCAGCCACGTCCGAGAGCAGCACAGCCTGAACAGCACCATCCGAACGCACGCACAGGTGGGCAAGACCATCGAACCCGATGCGTGACCACGTCTCCATCGGTGCGGGCGGCCGCGGCCCACCAGAACGGGCGGCGATGACACCGAGAGCAACCGGCTCATCGGCAGCCGTTGCCAGGAAGTAGGGAGAAACCCCCTGCGGCACACCGGTTTCCTCCAGCAGAACCTGCACTGCCGTCGGAAGATACACCCCCAACAAGCTGCCCCGCCCGAACCGCCGCAGGCCCTCTTCGCCGAAGTGCTGAACTAGCCCGTCAGAACTATCAGGGGAGGGCATGAGTACCTCACAAAACAAGGGGCCGGCCGATGGTCACAGCCGACCTTAGTCGCGCCCGGACACCGACAGTTCCCTGAACCCCTCGACTGTGCTTAAAGCAACAGGGGGACGGAAGACAACGTACCGCAGCCCTGTCCGGCACGGGCCGCACCAGCCGTGCCGGACAGGGACAGCAGAGCCCCGACCGCTGCCGCGATGGTCATCGCCTTGACCCCTGCGTGCATAGCGTGCCCGGACCCGTTACCAAGATCACGAACCGTTCATGATCTTGGTAACGGGTCCGGGGGCTGCAGAATGGCCTGGCCACAGGGGAGTTCACCAAGTAGCACCGCTTCCCCTCGCCGAAACTGCCACTGCCGCTTCGGGGGAGCAGAGACCCCAGCGCCTGCTCCACTTGCACACTGCGACGTCCACGGCCGACGTTGATCCGACGGTCTACGCTCGGTGGGCAGCGTCAGCCAAGCGGAGCCTGGTAGAGACCTGGACCGGCGCGATGGGCACGGGAGGTGGCGACGAGTCGGTCCAGTGTGCTGCGGACCGAGTTGATGCTGCCTGTCGAAAGCTCACGCCCCAGTGCCTGGGTGACATCACGAGCGCGGACGGGGGTACTGCCCGACGCAGCTACGATCTTCATGACCTGCTCGGTGAGATTCCCCGCGTCCTTGGGCGTGACAGTCACGGCTTTCTTCTCGGCCTTGGCCTTGCTGGGCTTGGCAGTGGCAGCCTTCCGGGCGGGGGAGGGCTTCTGCACGGCTTGTGGGGCAGCACCTGCGACGGTCGGATCCTGCTCCCGCGGTGCCCCCTTCGGCTCCGTGACGAACTCTGACTCGGTGCGGGACGAGGGAATGGGAGCCTTGGAGGGGGCACTACCGGCCGCAGCAGTCGTTGATACAGGGGGCGTGGCGGACAACGCTTGCAGAGCGCTCAGCGCGGTCCGTACCGACTCCAGGCGTTCGGTGACGGTGACGAGTTCCTTCCCCAGAGCCTGTTGGTGCTCTTCCAGGCGGGGAAGTTCCGCCTGCAGGAGGGCCGTTGTGGCCTCGACACTGCCTGGTGTGCTGGCTACGAAGGTCATGATGTCGCCTTTCCGTTTTCGGCCGGCCGTTGGCGACCGCTGTAGCGCAGCGTAGAGGGTGTTGTGTTGCGCCTTGCGTCCGGTAGCCGGGATCAGTCGAGTTGCATGCAGGCATTCGGACGGAGGCCGGTCTTGGTCACCCAGCCGGTTCGGCCAGCCTTGAGCCCGCTCGCCGATGGGACACCGAGGCTGACCTTGTACCAGACGCCCTTGGCCTGTAGGGCTGTGACCGAGTCGCCGCGGTGGAGCTGACCGATCGCGCTGCACTTGCCGCCGGGTCCGGAACGCAGCCGGATGGTGGTCGTCGGCTCGTAGCCGCAGGAGTTGAAGTCGCCCGCCATGGAGGCGGACGGAGTCGCAGCCGTGGCGGCAGTGGCTCCGACGACGGGCAGAAGCAGAGCTGCGCCAGCAGCGAAGGCACGGCGGGGCGCGCGGTCGCCCCATACACGGTAGAGCAGCCGGTCGGCCGACACGGGACGGTTGGCGTCGATCAGCAAGGCCGCGAGAACGCATTGCTGCCGCGTGTGCCCCAGAGGTACCAGCCGACCACCGACACGTACCTCGAGAGTGCTCAGTATCCGGAACTCCACCATGCCGCGCTTCCCCTTCATGCCAATACAGGCCCGGAAAGCATCACTGTGACCTGCCCCTCAAGGTTTCTCGCAAGGTTCGCCCCAGGTCGGCCATACATCGTTGTCGACGTGTCCAGAACAGGGCGGTCCGTCGCCCAGAACAGCTCGGGCACGCTGCCTGATCCGCGCTGGCCTCTGTCAGGTCGCGTACGTCTACCGCCAACCCGCCAAAGGAGACTCAAATGCTCAAGAAGTTCCTCAGCGTCGCGATGGCGACAACCACGGCCACCGCAGCATTCATGTTGTCCGCCTCTCCAGCCTCTGCCGCTCCGCTCTGGTGCGGGAGTTGGCTGAAGGAGCCTTCTCAAGCGTCGAACATCTCCCCAGTGCCTGGCACCCAGGCAAACGTAGGCGGTTCCACGTACATCCGCGTCAACCAGGGGAGCTATGGTGGTAAATGGTACGCCTGGGCCAAGATGTACAACTATGGCAGCGACCTTGTGGCTCTGGTCTGGGTCAACCAGTCGGACAAGGCTATCTACCAGTGCGGCAACCGCGACGGTGTGCGGGATTGGGCCCAGGATTACACGGCGGGCGTCGATGGCGCGCACGCATACAAGGTCCAGGCGAAGTACATGCACTCGAACGTCGCCTATGGTCCGACGGTCGTCTGGCGATAGGCATTGACCGCGGCGCACGGTTCCGCTGTTGTGCCGCGAAATCCCGGTGTGTTGCCTGTCAGCGGAGAGCCTCGCAACGGTCTGGCGTAGTCGCTTCAGGGGGAGCAATGAGGCAAAAAAAGTCATCGATAGTGGTGATCTCAGCGTCTGCATATCTGCTCCTGGGGTCTGTCGCATGCACGTCCGTGTCCGAGACGTCAGCGCAAGCGGACGCACCGAAAATCAGTCAGAGGGCGGGGTCTGCAGGTCTTCTGACGCTTCCTCTCGATGCGTATGAACTGTCGGACGACGGCTATCTTCAGGTTCAACGAGCGACCATGCGAGCACTGCATGACTGTATGGAGACCTTCGAGTTTGATTTCAAGAGCCCGAAGGTCTCCGCATCGAAATACCCCAAGAATGCCACAAAGCTCGGCTGGCTCGGGGCCAATGATGTCGACCGATACGGCTATCGTGGGCCTGTGGGCTTCGCGGATGATATGGCGGCGGCGGCCCGGCGCGGAAGCCGACCCATAGTGATTCCGGAAGACCAACTTTCGGTGTTCGAGGGAAGCGTCGCTAGTTACCGTGGGAAGGTTGTTCCGCAAGGGGGATGTGACGAAGAGACTCGCCGTAGGCTTAACGGCGGGCAAATCTCGGTAGACAAGGCAGACCCCACCGTGAGCCCTGAACGTGGCATTCAGGCGCTTAGACAGCAGGCAGGGGATCGGGCACGGTCCGATCGCCGCTTCTCGTCCACCGTGCTGTCATGGAGCGCGTGCATGAGCAAGCGTGGGTTCCGGTACCGGAATCCCGACGAATCTATGAGCGATCCACGGTGGACCCCTGAAGTGCAGGCTGCTGGGAGCCCCCCTTCCCGGCGAGAGATTGCAACTGCTGCCGCAGACAGGGACTGTCGGGAGGAGGTGAACTTCTCAGGAGTCCTACAGTTTCTTGTGGCTCACTACGAGGGGGATGCGATCCGCATGCAGAGCCGTCGCGTCCACGAGATCGCTGAACTGCTGAAGGCCAGGGCCCGCAATGCTTCCAAGATCCTCAGAGCTCGCCGCGGGGGGTAACTTTGCCGCTTGGTGGTCGGCGATGACGGATCCGGAAAGCGGCCCACTGTGCTGGAAACAGGACGGTCTGCTGCTGGGTATCATCACCCTGGTTGATCCGGAGCCTGGTTGATCCGGTGGCGGGTATGGGGGAGGCGGCGGATGCCGTCTCTGAACACCACCGAAGACGCTCGCTGGGCCGCCGGGGGCCCGCGAGTGTCCTCTCCAGCGCCGCAGCACGAAGTCCCGGGAGTACGAGGGGGGACCGGGACTTCTCCATGCTTCGCTTGACCGGCCGGTTCAACGACCGCCCGTGGTGGTGTCACGGCCATTCCTCACCCAGTTTCGCGAGGGCGCCGTGCTGCTGGTTGGTGAGCTTTTCTCTGCGACGCTTGGCGTTCGGCAGCCACACGCCAAGCCGATGCTCCACCAGCTCCTTCTGCCCCTTTGCGAACCGGGCAGACCCCTGGGTTTCTCGGTTGGAACTCAAACAAACCGAAGTAGCCGGCCCGTTATCCGTCCCGTCGGTATCTGGGGTCGGCGCCGGAGAGTCGACCTTGCGGGTCGCGATAGGCGCCGCGTCACATCGCCCACATCAAGATCCGCTGCGACGGTGAAAAGGTCATGCCCGAACTCAGGCATCGATACTGCGGTCGAATCGAGGGAGCGGCACTCAGACGCTTGGGTCGGGCAAAGAGATGATCTTTAATGGGCAGTGAGGTGATCCGGTGTTGCGAAGACCCACGCCGCATCCTCGGTGCCCGGATCGAACGTCCAAGATTGCAGGAATCCGGCATTAACAAGCAGGTCCAGTACGTGAGTCAGTTCCCGCGGAGTGAGACCGCACAAGTAGGCCAGTTGGTCCCACTCGCCGAGGCCATGCTCTGTTGGGACCGACGAGTGGGCAGTGAGCACCAGTGCAAGCAGGCGGGGGGCTGGTCCGTGCGGGCGGAGCTGCCCGGCGCGGCAGACACGCAGAGCCCAGTCGGCGGCACGGGCCCGATCGCTACGAGCGGGAGCCTGCGTGCGTACCGCGGCGTCCAGCAACTGCGCGGTGAAACCCCGCCCGGTGCCGGGGCGAGTGGGGGAGTACAGCCAGCGGGCGTCCTCCAGTTCCTCGTGTGGGGTGGTGGTGTGGAAGTCGAGCCGCATGCCGCGGAGCAGTCCGGTAGGGATGCGTACGTGCCCGGTGGCGGTTGAGCGCAGGGCGCACTGCACGGCCAGCAGGCGGCCCGCAGCGGTGGTCTGCGTGGGGAGAGCCGCGGCGAGGTAGCTGAGCATCTCGCGTACACGGACCTGCTCGGACGGCCCCCGATGCTCCCGCCTGCTCCGTGCCCAGTTCCTGGTCGGTGCGGTGCGAGTTGCTGATGAGGCGGTGAGCGCTGTGTCGGGGACGACTGCCGCGTGTGTGGTGACTGCCGCGCAAGCGGCGCAGGCGTCGGCGAGCCGCCAGAGCCGGCCGCCGTGCTCCCGGGTGAGGACGAGCAGGACTGGGCCGGAACAGCCGCGGTGGCGCGGATGCCAGCAGCAGCCGCGCGCGTGGCACTGACAGGTGCGCAGATGCTGGGGCAGCGCATCGCGGCGTGCATGCCGGGCCAGGTGCGCCAGCGCCTGGGGTGCCGCAGCCCGCACAGGCGGGGTGCCGGGCGGGCACTGCGGGCAGTAGAGCGTTGGTCCGCCGGGCTCTGGGCGCAGTTCCACGGTCCAGGTGCGCCGCACCACTGGATGCGTCGTGCACAGCCTCATGAGGCGCGCCTTCCTCCTGCCTTCGTCCGGTGCTGACCCTTTTCCCGCTCGTGCGGGGTGGGGGAGCGGGGTGCTGGCCGCACACCGTAGTGCAGACATCTGCCCTCGCGTACGGTGCGACGACCTGCAGAAATAGGGCAGAAGTCTGCACTGACAGGGCAGGGGTCTGCACCTTCGGATGGGGGAGTGACAACCTTCCCGCCCGACCCGAACCTCACCGCCCTCCGCCTGGAGCTCGCGCGACTGAGGAGCGAACGCGGCTGGACCTACGACGAACTCGCCCGCCGCACCGGCCTGGCCAGACGCACCCTCATCGAAATCGAGCAGGGCCGCACCATCGGATCCCTCAAGACCTGGCACGCCCTCGCCCACGCCCTCGACGTGCCCGTCGACCACCTCTTCGGCACCCTCTGCGAAGGCCACGAGCCACCCGCCGGGTCCGCCGAATAGCATCACCGGCACTGTTGCTGAGGATCACCCGATCCAGTCGCCGACGGGAACTCCCGTACGAGAAGCCGCACACCTGTCCCGCCCGGTTGAGCCATCCGCAGGACAATCCGGCACGCTCACCACAGCCACGGCGCGGCGCCTGCCACCTTCACGGCCATGTCCTCCACTGCCTCATCCGGCCGCCGATGGGACGGAACCCCCAACCGCCCCCACCACCGCCAGCGGGCCCTGCGCGTCGCCTCCGACAGCCCCACCCGCCTCGTGCGCAGCGCCCAGCCCAGTCGCTGCCGCGACTGCGGAAACCGTATCGACTGGTACACCCGCCCCGACAACCGCCCAGTCAGCCTCCACCCGCAAGAACTCGACGCCACCACCGTTCCGGCCGCCAGCCGCTGGCACGTCAGCTCCGGCATCGCCCACCCCGCCCACGACGGCACCCCCTGGTGCCGCATCCCCCACCTCACCCTGTGCCCCGCACACACCGCCCCCACCCCCCTCACCCCACAGATCGCCGCACTGCGCCGCCACCTCGCCCTGCACACCCGCCGACTCCTCGACACCGGCACCCTCACCTCTCCAGCACCGGACACGACCTCACCGGCAACCGGGCCGGAGCCCTGCCGCCCGGCCCGGCCCATCGTTCTGGTCCTCCACACCCGCTACCTCGCCGCCCAGCCCGTCGACACCATCCAATGCGTAGCCCAGACCCGTCTCCGCCACCGCTGCACCCGCCCTGTCCTCAGCCCCGACGCACCGGCCGGTACGTGGGCACTCGTTCCCGCCACCACCGGACGCAGACAAATCGCCATCCCGGACGGACTGATGGCCGTCTACGACCTCACCCTCCTTACCTACGCGGAACAGCTGCGCTGGCACCACCAACGCTGCCCCGACCACGCCGCCGCCCCGGGCGCAGCCGACCTCGCCCACTGCGACTGGGAAGCCTTCGACTCACTGCTGCACCGCCAGCACATCCACAATCGCCTGCCCACCACAGCCCGACACCGCACCCAGGCACGGGCATGAGAACCGCACACGACCACACGCAGCCGAACTTCACCAAGACAGTGCTCCAAGCGCCCGTGCCGCGTAGCTGCCCCGCCCATACCGCGACCTGGCACCGGCACATAACGCAGCCGAAAACGCCCACAGGCTCGACATTGCCCTGGAACGGCATCTGGCCCTCGCCATCCCTCAGCGATAGTTGGCCGCTGCCGCACACAAGCTCGCCCACGCCCCCGCACACCGACGGAGTACCAGGGTGCTCAACCTGAACCCCACCGACGAACAGACCGCCGCCGCCGACGCCTTCCACGCCGGCGACCACCTCGCCCTCCAAGCAGGCGCCGGCACCGGCAAGACCAGCACCCTCGCCTTCCTCGCCCACCACACACACCGCCGCGGCCGCTACCTCGCCTACAACAAAGCCATCGCCCAGGACGCTGCTGCCCGCTTCCCCTCCACCGTCACCTGCAAAACCGCCCACGCCCTGGCCTACGCCGCCACCGGCCACCACTACGCCCGGCGCCTGAACGCCCCCAGACGCCCCGCCTGGCAGACAGGCCAAGCCCTCGGCATCACCAAAACCATCCGCATCGGCGAACGCGACCTGTCACCCAAAGCCCTCTCCTACGCCACCCTGCGCACCGTGACCAGCTTCTGCCACTCCGCCGCACCCACCATCACCCGCCACCACGTTCCCCGACTGCGCGGACTCGAAGACCCCGACCTGCACACCCAACTCACCAAACACATCGTGCCCTTCGCCCGCCGAGCCTGGAGGGACCTCCAGCACACGGACGACGGAGCCGTCCGCTTCGACCACGACCACTACCTCAAGATCTGGGCTCTCACCCAGCCCAAAATCAACACCGACTTCCTTCTCCTCGACGAAGCCCAGGACACCAACCCCGTCGTCGAGGAAATCTTCCTCAACCAGCGCAGCCACGCCCAACTGGTCATGGTCGGCGACTCCGCACAAGCCATCTATCAATGGCGCGGAGCACGCGACGTCATGACCACCTTCCACGCCACACAGCTCACCCTGTCGAAATCTTTCCGCTTCGGACCCCACCTCGCGGCAGAAGCCAACCGGTGGCTCACCATCGCCGGCGCGCCCCTGCGCCTCGAAGGAACCGAGACGGTACCTACCGACCTCGGGCCCGTCGAGACCCCCGACGCCGTTTTGTGCCGCACCAACGTGGGCGCTATGCGTGAAGTCATGCAACTACTGGAAGCAGGCCACCGTGTCGCACTGGTCGGGGGAGGGCAGGCTCTGCGGGCCTTGGCCCGAGCCGCCAACGACCTCAAAGAGGGCCGCCGCACGACCCATCCCGAACTTGTCCTCTTCCCGACCTGGGGCGAACTGCAGGATTACGCCGCTCACGACCCGGCCGGCGGTGACCTCCAGCCACTCGTGGACCTCGTCGACACTCACGGCACCAGCACCATCCTTCGGGCCATCGACCAGCTCGACGACGAACGCACAGCCGAGGTGTCAAGCCCCGGGTTTCGTGGAGAGTGAGTTAGCTGGTTTTCTGGAGTGATGCTGGGGGGTGGGCCGCGTAGTGGGCGGCTTCGTGCTCGGCGG
>NZ_JBIURV010000070.1:0-30617 GCF_044741025.1 Streptomyces sp. NPDC088246 | reverse complement strand
CTGCAGGGGGGACCCTGTGGGAGAGTAGGACGCCGCCGAACTCCTTTTACGGGAAAGCCCCGTGCCCTTGTGGCACGGGGCTTTTCTGCGTTCACGGTCCGTCGGGAGGGCCCTTTCCCGATGAGTGAATTCTTTGACGCGAGCGGTCGGTCAGAGGCGACCCGCTCCCTTGAGAGCCAGGTAGGCGTCGGCGAGAGCCGGGGCGAGGTTGTCCGGGGTGGCATCGACAACCACCGCGCCGTGGCGCTGGAGCTGCTCTGAGGTGCGGAGTCGCCGTGCTTGGGCCTGTGCGCCGGCTGCGGCCTCGTAGATCGCGTCCACGGTGCCCCTGGCTTCTGCCATCTGTTCGATGTGCGGGTCGGCCACTGAAGCCACCAGCACCGTGTGGCGCTGGGTCAGTCGGCGGAGGACAGGGAGCAGGCTCTCTTCTACGGGCGCCGCGTCCAGACCGGTGAGGAGCACGATCAGGGAGCGACGAGGAGCGTTGGCAAGAACGGCAGCGCTGAGTCCCCGGGCATCCGTTTCCACGAGTGCGGGTTCGACCGGCGCCAGGGCATTCACCATGGCCGGCAGGACTTCTCCCGCGGACCTGCCCTGGACCTGGGCGCGGATGCGGCGGTCGTAGGCGAGCAGATCCACGCGGTCGCCCGCACGAGTGGCAAGCGTTGTGAGGAGCAGGGCCGCGTCCAGAGCGGCGTCGAGACGGGGCACGTCACCGACACGACCCGCCGAAGTACGGCCGGTGTCCAGGACGACGAGGATGTGACGGTCCCGCTCGGGGCGCCACGTTCGCACTGCGACGGCGGACTGACGTGCTGTAGCGCGCCAGTCGATGGAGCGCGTGTCGTCACCGGGCACGTAGGCACGCAGGCTGTCGAACTCCGTGCCCCCTCCACGAGTGAGGACGCTGGTGCGGCCGTCCAGCTCGCGGAGCCTGGCGAGGCGGGATGGCAGATGCTTGCGGCTGGTGAAGGGTGGCAGGACACGTACCGTCCACGGGACTTCGTGATTTCCCTGGCGGGCCGCAAGCCCTAGAGGTCCGAACGAGCGCACGGTGACGCGTTCGACTCGGCGGTCACCTCGCCGTGTCGGACGCAGGAGGGTGGTCAACCGGCGGCGTTCCCCCGCCGGGATCGTCAGCGTGTGACGGGACGAGGCCTGCTCCGTGCCGGTGGGCCAGCTGCTGGGCGGCCAGGCGTCGCGGAGGTGTGCCCGCAGGCGGCGACGGGAAGGATTGGTTACGGTGAGTTGCACTTCGGCGGCCTCGCCGAGTCGAACGGTTGTGTCACCGGATCGGGTGAACTGAAGCGTTCGCACTGGCGCGGCCAGGGCATAGTCGCACAGAATCGCTAGGGAGAGCGGTGCGTTGACCGCGAGCATGCCTGTCCAACTGGGGGCCAGGGCGGCTACGGGGAGTGACCCCAGGGCGGCCAGCAAGGCGGTACGTCCGGTGAGGGCCACGGTTACCGCCTCATCGGGGTACGGGTACGTGGGCGAGGACTGCGGTGATGACGGAGTCGGGGGTGACTCCCTCCATCTCCGCCTCGGGCCGCAGTTGGATGCGATGGCGAAGCGTGGGGAGTGCCAGGGCCTTCACGTCATCCGGAATGACGTAGTCACGGCCGGTGAGCCAGGCCCAGGCACGGGCGGTCGACAGCAGCGCGGTGGCGCCTCGGGGAGAGACACCGAGGGAGAGCGAGGGGGATTCACGCGTGGCACGACAGATATCGACGACATAGCCAGCGATCTCGGGGGAGACCTTGGTCTGGGCGACTGCGTTGCGGGCGGCTTCCAGATCGGCCGGGCCGGCGACGGGGTGGATGCCCGCTGACTGGAGGTCGCGCGGATTGAAGCCGTCGGAATGACGGGTGAGGACGTTGATCTCCTCGTCGCGGGACGGCAATGGCACCGTCAGTTTAAGGAGAAACCGGTCCAGTTGGGCCTCGGGGAGCGGGTAGGTGCCCTCGTATTCGACCGGATTCTGGGTGGCGGCTACGAGGAAGGGTTCGGGCAGCAGCCGAGGGGTTCCGTCGACGGTGACCTGGCGCTCTTCCATCGCTTCCAGGAGGGAGGACTGCGTCTTGGGAGGGGTGCGGTTGATCTCGTCGGCGAGAAGCAGGTTGGTGAAGACAGGCCCGGGCTGGAAGGAGAACTGTGCCGTGCGGGCGTCGTAGACCAGTGAGCCGGTGACGTCGCTCGGCATCAGGTCGGGGGTGAACTGGACACGCTTGGTGTCGAGTTCGAGTGAGGCCGCGAGAGCCCGGACCAAGAGGGTCTTGGCCACGCCGGGGACGCCTTCGAGGAGGACATGGCCTCGGCAGAGCAGAGCTACGACAAGCCCGGTGACTGCCGGGTCCTGGCCGACCACGGCCTTGGCGATCTCGGAGCGCAGCGCTTCCAGGGATGCGCGGGCTGTGTCGCCGTGCCCGACGGTCTCGGTAGTCCCGGCGGGCTCTGAGGGCGGGACGCTCATGACGTGCGTACCTCTCTTTCGAGGGTGTCGAGTTGGTCTGCCAGCTGTACAAGAGCGGCGTCGTCGGACGGGGCGGGCCCGAAGAGCACGGCTTGGAGGTCGCTGCCGGTGGTGCTGAGACGGGCGGAAACTGCAGGGACGAGTGTTGCGGGGGAGTGGGCATCGCGTGGGGAGACGCCGATGAGTGGGGCGATACGGGTGCGGGCGGCGGCGCGCAGTGAGTCGGCGGCCCGGTCACGGGCGTTCGCCCTGCGGTAGAGGCGGGCTCGGCCCTCGGTGGATTCGGAGGCGCGGATGGCTACGGGCAGCCGCTCGGCCACCAGCGGGCCCAGACGACGGGCGCGCCAGACCGCGGCGAGTACGGCGGCCAGTGCGAGTTGCAGGGTGCCCCACAGCCAGCCCCGGGGGATCAGGTCGACGAAGCTGCGGTCGTCGTGGGCGCCATTGCCGCCGTCCCCGCCGTTCTCGGTGGCAGCAGAGGTATCAGTGAGCGAGGGGAGGTACCAGACCAGATGCGGGCGGGAACCGAGGAGTTGCAGGGCCAGGGAGGCATTGCCCTGGTTTCCGAGCCGGTCGTTGTAGAGAAGGTCGGGAGAACCGAGAAGAACGGTGTCACCCGCGCCCTGTTCGACCAGGAGCAGGGTGGGGAGGCCGTCGCTCGGGAAGCAGGCGATGGTGTTGGCGAGGCCGTTCGAGGCGTAGTGGAAGCCTCCCGTTTCGATGTCGCCGGCGTTGCGGGCGGCGGCCAGGGAGCACTGAGGGGCGCGGGTGGCTACCGGGCCGGCGGACTCCGCGCGGACACCGGGGACCAGCGTGCCCGCGGACGGAGGGCCCGCCGCGAGAAGAACGGTGCGGCCGGCCGAGTGGGCGGTCGTAGCACGGAGTTTGCTCTGCTGGTGCGCTGTCAGCAGATTGGGGGAGGTGACGAGCAGCGTGGTTTCAGGGCCGGCCTGGGCCGTGGCTTCGTCGAGCGTGGTGACCACGTGAACGGAGACGCCACGCGCCTTGAGGAGTTCGGCGACGGCCCGGCTGCCGTAGCGGTCGGCGGAACGGGGGTCGAGGCGGCCGTGCTGGTCTCCGGAGCGCATGGCCGCCAGAGTGATTCCGGCAGCGACGAGTACGAGGAGGGCGAGCAGCAGACCGCGGGTGCGGATCCAGATCTGGTGCGGGGCGAGGGATGCCGAGGTGGTGGGGGCGGCGGTGACCTCGGTCATTCGGCTGCTCCCTGGGCCGCGGCTGTCAGGAGAGGCTTGGCGGTGTCAAGATCGAGGTCCAGAGCTCGTACGTCCAGATACGCCTGCTGGTCCGTGGTTCGGCCGCCGTATGTGACATCGTCGAATTCTCTGGCGGCGGCGTGGAGTCGCGTGGCGTGTGCGGGCAGTGGACGGCCCGCTTCGGCGGCGGCCTCGTCGGCGGTGCGCCCGGGGCGGGGGGCGAGCAGGGCGCGCTCCTCCAGGGAGCGGACGATGGCGCGCATGCGCTCCTGGACCGCCTCGTTCCAGCGGTGGGCGGCTGCGTGGGCCTCGGCGGCCGTCCGGTGTTCGGCCGCGCTGCGGGGGCTGTCGTCGAAGAGGGCGTCTGCGGAACGCACGGTGCGGTGCGGGGTGCCCAGCCTCCACCAGAGTGCGGCGACCAGGCCGATGACGACCAGTACGAGCACGACAAGACCGAGCGGGCCGCCCGGTGCGGCGTCGGAGGCTGTGTTCAGGAGATCGCCGATCCAGCCCCAGAGTCGGTCGAGGCCGCGCTGGAGGAGGTTGGGATCGTTCTCGTGGTATATCGGTTTGGACAGCTCGTGCTTCGCGGCCTCGCGGGCGGGGACACGTGGAGTGTCCACAGGTATGTCACTGCTCGCGTGGATGAGTAGCCGTGCTGCTGTTGTGCCCCCCGCCCCCGACACGGCATCAGCTCCTGGTGTCGTATCCGGGCAGGCCCGCTGCCCGGGCGAGCTCGAGGTCGAGTGCCTCGCGGCGGATGCGCTGATCGATGTAGAGCAGGGCCATCACACCAGCGGAGAGCGGGTAGGTGATCGTTGCGGTGATCACCTGACCGATGCCGGAGACGATCAGGAACGGCCAGCCGAAGTCCATGGAGGCGTCCGTGAGGAAGGAGTCGATGCCGTCGCCGTCCACGGCCATCGCGATGACGCTGAACGGGATGGCGATGATCACGCTCACGATGAGGGTCAGCAGCCAGGTGAGCGCCAGGATGCCGAAGGTCCGCCACCATGCGCCCCTGACCAGCTTCGCGGAGCGGCGCATGGAGGTCGTGATCGATTGTCGCTCCAACATCAGCGCCGGCGAGGCGAGACAGAAGCGGACCATCAGCCAGATGACGACGACGAAGGCGACCATAAGTCCGATGACGACGAGCCCGGCGCCTGCGGCGGAGCCGACCAGCATGCCCGGCAGCATGCCCACCGCCATGATGGCGGCGCTGATCAAGGCCAGCAGCAATGGCAGACCCAGCAGCTGAGCAAGCCGGGGTCGGGCCTCGGCCCATGTGTCGGAGAGCGTCACCGGGCGGCCCAGCACCGAGCGGCTGATCACCGCGGCCAGCACGGATGTCGTGATCAGCGTGGTGATCATGGTGATGAGCAGCGGCGGCACACTGTTGACCAGCGCCGACTGAGCCGCGTCGGCGGATTGCCGGAGTGCCTCCGAACCGGTGGCGTTCGGGTCGATCGCTGCGGGTTCCGGCAGCAGGTAGCGTTGCACGAGGATGATCGCGATCTGGGCGATCACGGACACGGTCAGCGTGATTCCGAGGACCGTGCGCCAGTGGGCGCGCATCGTGGAGACCGCGCCGTCGAGGATCTCGCCGACGCCGAGTGGCCGGAGCGGGATGACACCGGGTTTGGCCGCGACGGGCGGCTGCCTCCAGCCGGAGCCGTGCGGCCCACCGCCCCAGCCAGGGCCCTGAGGTCCGCCGCCCCAGCCAGGGGCGGGGGGTGGTGCGCCGGGACCTGTGCCGGGAGTGCTCGGTGGGGACCACTGCCCTGTGGGCGGCTGCGTGGGAGACCAGTTCCCTGCCAGGCCACTGCCGGCGACGGGCTCGGAAGGCCGGGGTACGCCCGCCCCCTGACCCTCGGAGGGGGCAGATCCGGGCGAGGCCCAGCCCGGAGTGTCGTTCATTCTCGCTCCTTCACGGTCCTGTCCGCTCATCGGCGCGGCAGGTTGGCAGCCATCGTGCCACGCGTTGCTCCGTTACGGGCCTGGCCCTGTATCTCCTTCGTACCTTCATTTGTGGGTGGCTCACCGGGCAGACTGGGCGGATGGCTGATCAGGATGCGCAATCGTCGGTGGGCAGCGGGCCTCCCGCGCTCCCCGTACTTCGCTGGGACGAGCTTCCGGAAGGCCCCGTACTGGTGCTCCTCGACCAGACTCGGCTGCCTGCCGAGGAGGCCGAGCTGGTGTGCACCGATGTGCCCGCGCTGGTGCAGGCGATCCGGACGCTGGCGGTGCGCGGGGCGCCGTTGCTGGGCATCACAGGGGCCTACGGCGTGGCTCTGGCAGCGGTGCGGGGAGACGACGTGGCGGAGGCCGCAGAATTGCTGGAGCGGGCGCGGCCCACCGCGGTGAATCTCGGTTACGGGGTGCGGCGGGCTGCCGGGGCGTACCGGGCGGCCATGGAGGAGGATCCGGAGCGGGCTGCGGCGGTTGCGCTCGCCGAGGCCAGGGCACTGCACCGGGAGGATGCCGAGGCCAGCGGGCGTATGGCGCGGTACGGGCTCGCACTTCTGGACGAACTGCTGCCCGGTGGTGGGCATCGACTGCTGACCCACTGCAATACGGGGGCGCTCGTCTCGGGTGGTGAGGGCACTGCCTTCGCGGTGGCGCTCGGGGCACATCGGAAGGGGCGGCTGCGTCGGCTGTGGGTGGACGAGACGCGTCCGCTGCTGCAGGGTGCCCGGCTGACCGCGTACGAGGCGGCGCGCAATGGCATGCCGTACAGCTTGCTCGTGGACAGCGCCGCAGGTTCGCTGTTCGCTGCGGGGGAGGTGGATGCCGTGCTCATAGGGGCGGACCACATCGCCGCGGACGGATCGGTGGCGAACAAGGTGGGAAGCTATCCGCTGGCTGTGCTCGCGAAATACCACCGCGTACCGTTCATCGTGGTGGCGCCGACCACGACCGTGGATCTGGACACCGCGGACGGGACATCGATCACCGTGGAGCAGCGACCGGACAATGAAGTGACGGAGCTCACATTCCCGCAGATCGGGGCGGCAGGCGGGGGCATCGGCGGATTGCTCGTGGCACCGGCGGGAACCCCGGCGTACAACCCCGCGTTCGACATCACACCGCCGGAGCTGGTCACGGCGATCGTCACGGAGGAGGGCGCAGTTTCCCCGGTCACGGGGGTCGGACTGGCAGAGCTGTGTGCCAGGTCATCGCAGGTAACGATTAGCTAATGGGATGATGTCGATTATGAAGGGACGCGTCCTTGTCGTCGACGACGACACCGCACTGGCCGAGATGCTCGGGATTGTGCTGCGTGGTGAAGGGTTCGAACCGTCGTTCGTAGCGGACGGCGACAAGGCACTTGCTGCATTTCGTGAGGCCAAGCCGGACCTGGTCCTGCTGGATCTGATGCTGCCCGGTAGGGACGGCATCGAGGTCTGCAGGTTGATCAGGGCCGAGTCGGGTGTGCCGATCGTCATGCTCACTGCCAAGAGCGACACGGTTGACGTGGTGGTGGGCCTGGAGTCCGGGGCCGACGACTACATCGTCAAGCCGTTCAAACCTAAGGAGTTGGTTGCCCGGATCAGGGCACGTCTGCGGAGGTCCGAGGAACCGGCGCCGGAGCAGCTGGCCATCGGGGATCTGGTCATCGATGTGGCCGGTCATTCGGTGAAGCGGGAGGGACAATCGATCGCCCTCACCCCGCTGGAGTTCGACCTGCTGGTCGCACTCGCCCGTAAGCCGTGGCAGGTCTTCACCCGTGAGGTACTGCTGGAGCAGGTCTGGGGGTACCGCCACGCTGCCGACACCCGGCTGGTGAATGTGCATGTCCAGCGCCTGCGCTCCAAGGTCGAGAAGGACCCGGAGCGGCCCGAGATCGTGGTGACCGTCCGAGGTGTCGGTTACAAGGCCGGACCGAGCTGATATGCCCCTGAGTAGCGCTGCTCCGCAGCCCGGGGAGCCGGGAGCCAGTGCGGAGAGGGCTGCTGCTCCAGGACACAAGGCGTCCCGGGTCCGACGTCTTCTGCAGGGTGGCCGGTTGTTCCACGACCGGGCGCCCGGCGGTCCTGTGCCGCGACTGCTGATGCGCTGGGTGCGGCGTCCGCTGCTGCCCGCCGTGCGGCTTTGGCGGCGCAACCTCCAGTTGCGGGTCGTCGCGGGCACGCTGCTCATGTCGCTCGGTGTGGTGCTGCTCCTCGGGCTGGTCGTGATCGGCCAGGTGCGCAACGGCCTGCTCGACGCGAAGGGCAAGGCTGCCCAGACCCAGGCCGCCGGCGGTTTCGCGGCGGCCCAGGAGAAGGCGAACGCCCCGCTCACCCCCGGTGGGCAGGGCGGCGACGCTGCGGACGGCACCTCGGCCAACAACTCCTGGCGGACCGAGCTCGTCGATCAGCTCGCCAGTGGCGGCAAGAACGCCTTCAACGTGGTGGCACTCAGCGCCGACGAGGGCACGCGTGCGCCGCGCGGCTCGGGCAGTGTGGAGGCGGCGAGCATCCCACAGAGCCTGCGGGACTCCGTGAACAAGGGTCCGGGAGCGTTCCAGACGTACTCCCTGATCCAGTACGCGAACGGACAGGAGCCGCAGCCCGGACTCGTGGTGGGCAAGCGGCTCTACGACATCGACCACAATCCGTACCAGCTCTACTACCTCTTCCCGCTGACGCAGGAGGAGAAGTCATTGACACTGGTCAAGGGCACGCTGGCGACTGCGGGACTGTTCGTGGTCGTGCTGCTCGGGGCCATCGCCTGGTTCGTGGTGCGGCAGGTCGTCACGCCCGTACGGATGGCGGCGGGCATCGCCGAGCGGCTCTCCGCCGGCAGGCTCCAGGAGCGGATGAAGGTCACCGGCGAGGACGATATCGCCCGGCTCGGTGAGGCGTTCAACAAGATGGCGCAGAACCTGCAGCTGAAGATCCAGCAGCTGGAGGAGCTGTCCCGGATGCAGCGGCGCTTCGTCTCCGACGTCTCCCACGAGCTGCGGACACCGCTGACGACCGTACGGATGGCCGCCGATGTCATCCACGAGGCCCGCAGCGACTTCGATCCCGTGACGGCGCGTTCCGCAGAGCTGCTCGGGGATCAGCTCGACCGGTTCGAGTCGCTGCTCTCCGATCTGCTGGAGATCAGCCGGTTCGACGCGGGCGCCGCCGCGCTGGAGGCCGAGCCGATAGATCTGCGACAGGTCGTACGACGGGTGATCGGCGGGGCCGAGCCGCTGGCCGAGCGCAAGGGCACCCGTATCCGGGTGGTCGGCGATGAGCAGCCGGTGATCGCGGAGGCCGATGCGCGGCGGGTCGAACGCGTCCTGCGCAACCTTGTGGTCAACGCCGTCGAGCACGGCGAGGGCAGGGACGTCGTGGTGCGGATGGCGGTGGCCGGAGGTGCGGTCGCCGTGGCCGTCCGGGACTACGGCGTGGGACTCAAGCCCGGCGAGGCGACACGGGTGTTCAACCGTTTCTGGCGGGCCGATCCGGCTCGCGCACGGACGACCGGCGGCACCGGACTCGGACTGTCCATCGCCGTGGAGGACGCCCGGCTGCACGGCGGCTGGCTACAGGCATGGGGCGAGCCGGGCGGCGGTTCGCAGTTCCGGCTGACTCTGCCGCGCACGGCGGACGAACCGCTGCGCGGATCGCCGATACCGCTGGAGCCCGAGGACTCCCGGCGAAACCGGGAGAACCAGGAGCGAGCCGCGGCCGCTTCCATGACCGGGAGTGAACACCGGCTGACGGCAGTGCCGGCCCAGCCCGGTGGCAATGACCGGTCCGCGCTGCCCGTATCCTCGCGTACCCCCGTGGCACCCCGGACGACGCCGATCTCCGTGCATCCGGCGGCCCTGCCGGGGAGCGGTGCAAGGGTGGTCGCGCGCGCCGCCGAGGACCGGCCGGGTGGCGATTTCGACTCTGCAGTGCAGGACCCGGAGCGGGGGGACACGAATCGTGGGCACTGACCGTCGTAGGGACGGCCATGGACGTGTGCTGGGGCTGTTCGCGCTGCTCGGAAGCTGTGTCGTGCTGCTGTCCGCGTGCGGCTCGATGCCCGTCACCGGGGATGTCAAAGCTGTCGACGCCTCACAGCCCGGCGACTCCCAGGTGCAGGTGTATGCCGTGGCGCCGCGTGACAACGCCACCCCCAACGAGGTCGTCGACGGCTTCCTGGAGTCCATGACGAGTGATGACTCGGACTTCAGGACGACCCGCAAGTACCTGACGAGGAAGGCAGCCAGTTCCTGGAAGCCGAGCGCGTTCACGACGGTGCTCACCAAGGCGCCGAACCGGAGCGACCGCCCGTTCCGCGACAGCGACCCCGGCATCACGGAGATCACCTACACCCTGACCGGTGAGAAGGTGGCAACGGTCGACGCCCAGAGCGCCTATCAGCCACTCGCGCCCACGGACTACAACCAGTCCCTGCATCTGGTGAAGGAGAACGGGCCGGAGGGCAAGGAGTGGCGCATCGACCTCGTGCCGGACGGCCTTCTGCTCGGGCAGTCGGACTTCAAGCGTCTCTACCGCTCTGTGGACAAGTACTACTTCGCCGCGGGGCGGACGTCGGAGCAGTCGACCCTGGTCGCCGACCCCGTCTATCTCCGCAGCCGGACGGACCCTGTCACGGGGATGGACACCGTGACGCAGGCGGTCCGCAGCCTCCTGGCAGGGCCGACCAGTTGGCTGCGGCCGGTGGTCGACTCCCGTTTCCCCGCAGGTACGGCGCTGAAGAAGGGTGTCACCTCGCTGGCGCCCGACGACCGCAACGTACTGAAGGTCCCGCTCAACAAGAAGGCGGACGGCGTCGGACAGCGCTCCTGCCGCATGATGGCCTCGCAGGTCCTCTACACCTTGCGGGACCTGACGTCCGCACGGGTCGAGCAGGTCGAGCTGCAGCGCTCCGACGGCTCCCCGCTGTGCGTCCTCGGGACGGATCAGGCGGAGGAGTTCGCACCTGACGGTTCGTCGAGTGGGCCGGACAGTCAGTACTTCGTCGATGCCAAGGGGCGTGTGGAGCGAATTCCTGGCAGCACCAAGGGCAGTGGCACCCCGGAGGTGGTGTCCGGTCCGCTCGGCGACGGACCGGTGCGGATGGGGGCGGTCGGTGTGGCCAGGGACGAGCAGCGGGCGGCGGCGGTCTCGCGCGACAGGACGGCCCTCTACGTGTCGTCCATTGTCTCGGACGGCGAGCTTCCTGCGGCCGCGGTGACCAGCAAGGCCCAGAACCCGAACAACCGTCTGTCGGTGCCGAGCTGGGACGGTCGGGGCGATCTCTGGGTGGCCGACCGGGATCCCGGCAACCGCAGACTGCTGCGGCTGACCGGCGGTGCCGGCAAGCCGCAGGAGGTCACCGTGCCAAGCCTGGACGGCGGGCGGATCGAGGCGCTGCGGATGTCCGCGGACGGCGTGCGGATCGCCCTCCTGGTGAGCCAGGACGGCCACAACACGCTGAAGATCGGCCGGATCGAGCGGCGCGGGCCGGAGAAGGAGCAGAGGGTCTCGGTGGTGGAGCTGCGACAGGCCGCACCGCAGTTGACGGATGTGACCGCGATGTCGTGGTCGGGCCGGAGCCGTCTCGTGGTGGTCGGCAAGGAGCAGGGCGGCGTGCAGCAGGTGCGCTATGTGCAGGCGGACGGCTCGACGGCCGCATCGGGTGTTCTGCCCGGTGTGAATCAGGTGTCGTCGGTCGCGGCGGCGGACGACGAGCAGTTGCCGCTGATGGCGGCCACGTCGAGCGACGGGATAGTGAAGCTGTCGCCGGGTGACAACTGGCAGACGGTGGTCAAGGGAGGCTCGTCGCTGGTCTACCCGGGCTGAGACCCCGCGGTCGCTTCCGCGTTTTCCACAGGGGTGGCCCGGCCCCTTCGGGGAGGGCACAGTGGAGTCATGCGGGGATGGTGGCGGGAGATCTCCGGACTGGTTCTGCCGGTGTCCTGTGGTGGCTGTGGCAGGACGCGCACCGAGCTGTGCGAGCAATGCCGTGCGGAGCTGTACGGCGAGGTGCCGCGCCGGGTCAGGCCCGTGCCGGAGCCCGCGGGCCTTCCAGTGGTGCATGCGGCCGCCGCGTACGAAAACGCGGTACGTGCGGTGCTCCTGGCCCATAAGGAGCGGGGTGCACTGGGGCTGGCCGGGGCACTCGGCAAGGCACTGGCGGGGGCCGTACGGGCCGGGACGGGGCAGGTGGGCGTCAGCGGCCCGGTTCTGCTCGTGCCCGTGCCGTCGACGCGGCGGGCCGTGGCGGCACGGGGGCATGATCCGATGCGCCGGATCGCGCTGGCCGCCGCGGGTGAACTGCGGCGCGGAGGTACCCGTGCCCGGGTGGTCGCGGTGCTTCGGCAGCGGCGCCCGGTGGCCGATCAGGCGGGGCTGGGAGCCCGGCAGAGGCAGGCGAATCTTGCGGGGGCGCTGGAAGTCGTGGCCGGGGGCGAACGGCTGCTTGCGGCCGGACGGGTGGTGCTGGTGGACGACCTTTTGACGACCGGCGCCTCGTTGGCCGAGGCAGCCCGGGCGATCAGGACAGCGGACGGGCACACGGGTGCGCCGTCCGGCAGCGGGCAGGCGGCGGTTGTCGCAGTGTCTCCGCCAGCCTTTGAAACAAACCGGAACTGCCAGTGAACTTGCATCGTTGCAGGTGGTGAGTGGGTAAAAAGACCTGAACGGAGGTACGTGCGAGTAGCGGGTGCCGACATCAGGCCAGGCAGGCTATGTTCGGTTGTGAGGAATGGTGAATGCCAGACCTCGATGAATGCAACACCAGGTTTCGGGCAGGAAACTCACCGGTAGTCCAGATGTGGAAAATTCGGTGGGGTGGAGACCCTGCCGATGGGGGAGGAGGAGGTGGAAGTCACCGAGTCCGCGGCTCCGGCTACCACCGGGGCCTGGTGCAAAAGGGAGACGCTCCGCCATTGAGCGGAGTGATCCGGGAACGGAGTTCTGCGTGGACATCGTCGTCAAGGGCCGCAAGACCGAGGTGCCCGAGCGGTTCCGCAAGCACGTGGCCGAAAAGCTGAAGCTGGACAAGATCCAGAAGTTCGACGGCAAGGTGATCAGCCTCGACGTCGAGGTGTCCAAGGAGCCGAACCCCCGTCAGGCCGACCGTTCCGACCGGGTGGAGATCACGCTCCGCTCGCGTGGGCCGGTCATCCGGGCGGAAGCGGCCGCAGGCGACCCGTACGCAGCGCTGGACCTGGCCACCGGCAAGCTGGAGGCGCGGCTGCGCAAGCAGCACGACAAGCGCTACAGCCGTCGTGGCAACGGCCGGATTCCCGCTGCCGAAGTCGCCGAGACCGTGCCGGGCGCGGCGTCGTTCAACGGCGAGGGCGATCTGGTCGGCAACGAGGCGGATCAGTCCGTACCCACCACCAGGTTCGGCTCGCTGTTGGTGCAGGGCGAGGGTCCGCTGGTGATGCGGGAGAAGACGCACGTTGCCGCACCGATGTCGCTCGATCAGGCGCTCTACGAGATGGAGCTGGTCGGGCACGACTTCTATCTGTTCGTCGACTCCGAGACGAAGGAACCCAGTGTCGTCTACCGACGGCATGCCTATGACTACGGTGTCATTCACCTGAGGACCGATCCGCTGGCCGCCGATGAGGCGGGCGGCGCGGGCGGTGCGCTCGGCGGCTGACGCCCCCCTTCTGCGGTGCCCCTGGGAGCGCCTGTGCGCCCCCAGGGGCACCCGTGTGCGGCCACGGAATCACCGCTGCGACGTCCGGGCATGAAATCATGTCGTCCCAAGCCAACCAGTGCTCTGTGAACTGCCGTTGGCGGACAGTTTGTGAACTTCAGGCCATGGCTTTCAGGGGGAGGAACGATGGCGGACACCTTCGGGCCCGTGCGCGATGCGAATGATGCCGACGGCGCTGCCGGTGCCGATGCCGGGGCGGACGCGGACAGTGGGTCCCGCAAGGAGCCGATCCGGGTCCTCGTGGTGGATGACCACGCGCTCTTCCGCAGAGGCCTGGAGATCGTCCTCGCTCAGGAGGAGGATATCCAGGTCATCGGCGAGGCAGGTGACGGGGCGGAGGCGGTCGACAAGGCGGCCGATCTGCTGCCCGACATCGTGCTGATGGATGTACGGATGCCCAAGCGCGGCGGCATCGAGGCCTGCACGTCGATCAAGGAGGTGGCCCCCAGCGCGAAGATCATCATGCTGACGATCAGTGACGAGGAGGCCGATCTCTACGACGCGATCAAGGCGGGCGCCACCGGCTATCTCCTGAAGGAGATCTCCACGGACGAGGTGGCCACCGCGATTCGCGCGGTCGCCGACGGGCAGTCCCAGATCAGCCCCTCCATGGCGTCCAAACTGCTCACCGAGTTCAAGTCGATGATCCAGCGGACCGACGAGCGCAGGCTGGTGCCGGCGCCGCGGCTCACCGACCGGGAACTCGAAGTCCTGAAACTCGTTGCAACGGGCATGAATAATCGCGATATCGCGAAGCAACTGTTCATTTCCGAGAACACCGTGAAGAACCACGTCCGCAACATTCTGGAGAAGCTGCAGCTGCACTCCAGGATGGAAGCCGTGGTCTACGCCATGCGGGAGAAGATCCTGGAGATCAGATGACCGGTCCCACGACGGGACCGGGAGGGACGACGCCGGGTAAAGGGACGGGAATGCGCGCTCACGCCAGAGCGCGGGCTATTTCCTGAGCCAGCGGCCCGCGCAGTTCCGGTGCGTCGACCCGCTCCAGCCGGACATCTGTACAACCGACCCAGGACGCGGCCTCCACCAGCGCCTCGGCCATCGGCGCCACGGCCTTCTTGCCCTCCAGGGACACCTGGCGGGCGACCAGCGTGCTTCCCTCGCGCGCCGGATCGACGCGGCCCTGCAGCTTTCCGCCCGCCAGCAGCGGCATCGCGAAGTAACCATGTATCCGCTTGGGCCTGGGGACGTAGGCCTCCAGGCGATGGGTGAAACCGAAGATCCGCTCGGTGCGCGCCCGCTCCCAGACCAGCGAGTCGAACGGCGACAACAGGGTCGTACGGTGCCGCCCGCGCGGCTCGGAGGCCAGCGCTGCAGGGTCCGCCCAGGCCGGCTTCGCCCAGCCCTGCACCGTCACCGGCACCAGACCGGAGTCCGCCACCACCGCGTCGAACTGTTCACCCTTGAGCCGGTGGTAGTCCGCGATGTCCGCGCGGGTGCCGACGCCCAGGGACTGCCCCGCGAGCGCTACCAGCCGTCGCAGGCACTCCGCGTCGTCCAGATCGTCGTGCAGCACGGGATCGGGCAGGGCCCGCTCGGCGAGGTCGTACACCCGCTTCCAGCTTCGCCGCTCGGTGCACACCACCTCGCCGTACATCAGGGCGCGCTCGACGGCGACCTTCGACGCCGACCAGTCCCACCACTCCCCGCCGTTCTTCGCACCGCCCAGCTCCGTCGCCGTCAGCGGGCCTTCGGCGCGCAGCTGCTTGATCACCGTTTCGTAGGTGCCGTCCGGCAGATCGTGGTGCCAGTGGGGGCGCGAGCGGTAGGCGCGGCGGCGGAACGCGAAGTGCGGCCACTCCTCGACCGGCAGGATGCACGCCGCGTGCGACCAGTACTCGAAGGTGCGGCCATCCGACCAGTACGCCTCCTCGACCGCGCGCCGGCCGACCGCGCCGAGGCGCGCGTACGGAATCAGCTCGTGCGAACGAGCGAGCACCGAGATCGTGTCCAGCTGGACGGCACCGAGGTGCCGCAACACGCCCGGAACCCCGGCCCTGCGGTCCGGAGCGCCCAGGAAGCCCTGGGCGCGCAGGGCGATCCTGCGTGCCTGGTCGGTGGAGAGTTCGGCGGCGGGAGGCGGCGCAGACGTCATGCCTCGCACCTTAGAGGGAGGCACTGACATCCGGCCGTGGAGCTCCCCGCGACGGCAAGAGGCCGGTGAGTCAGGCGGTGGCGGGCAGGTAGGCGTGGGTGCCCTGCAGGCCGAGGTCGGACGGGAGCAGCGCCCCCACCCACGCGTCGCGCCGGACGCCCTTGTTGAGCAGTCCCGACCGCTGCTCACCCTCCATCCGGAATCCCGTCCGAAGCGCCACGGCACGCGAGGGGACGTTGCCGGCCTCGGCCCGCCATTCCAGCCGGTCGCCGCCGAGCGAGGTGAAGGTCCAGCGGGCGGCGGACAGCACGGCCTCCGTCATGTAGCCGCGGCCCCGGTGCTCCTTGGCGGTCCAGAACCCCACCTCGTACGTGCCCGGCAGATTGCGGCGATTGATGCCGAGTGCTCCCGCCAGGGCCCCGCCCTCGCGCGGGACCACCGCGAAGTTGTACATGGAGTCGTCGCGCCAGCCGCCGGGGGACAGCTTCCCCGTGAAGAGCTCCGCGTCGGCGCGGCTGTACGGCGAGGGCACGACCGTCCAGCGCTGGATGTCCGGGTCCTGACAAGCGGCGTGGACCTCGTCCGCGTCGCCGATCGTGAAGGGGCGCAGCAGCAGACGCTCGGTGGTGAGGGTGATCGGCTCCATGTACGGATTCTGGTGAGACGCCGGCCGGGAAGCGAACACTTTTCGGACTTCCCGGCACCTTCGGAGCCCCCGGGCCGTTGACTTGGAAGGGACGACGGAGCCGACGCGGCGGCAGCCCTCCCGGCGCGGCGGGGTCCTCGCTTACGATGGCCGTTGCGGTGGGGCCCACCTGCCGTGCCCGCGCCAGAGTCCATAACACGACCCAGTGCCAGGCCCGACCGGCAAGGAGACCAGCCTCAGTGTCCGTCTTCAACAAGCTCATGCGTGCAGGCGAAGGCAAGATCCTGCGCAAACTGCACCGCATCGCGGACCAGGTCAGCTCCATCGAAGAGGACTTCGTCAACCTCTCCGACGCCGAGCTGCGGGCGCTCACCGACGAGTACAAGGAACGGTACGCGGACGGCGAGAGCCTGGACGACCTGCTCCCCGAGGCATTCGCAACCGTCCGTGAGGCCGCCAAGCGGGTCCTCGGACAGCGCCACTACGACGTCCAGATGATGGGCGGCGCAGCACTGCACCTCGGCTATGTGGCCGAGATGAAGACCGGCGAGGGCAAGACCCTTGTCGGCACCCTGCCGGCGTATCTCAACGCACTCTCCGGCAAGGGCGTGCACCTGATCACGGTCAATGACTATCTGGCCGAGCGTGACTCCGAAATGATGGGCCGGGTCCACAAGTTCCTCGGCCTGACCGTCGGCTGCATCCTCGCCAACATGACGCCGGCCCAGCGCCGTGAGCAGTACGCCTGCGACATCACGTACGGCACGAACAACGAGTTCGGCTTCGACTACCTCCGCGACAACATGGCGTGGTCCGCGGACGAGCTCGTCCAGCGCGGCCACAACTTCGCTGTGGTCGACGAGGTCGACTCGATCCTCGTCGACGAGGCCCGTACGCCGTTGATCATCTCCGGCCCGGCCGACCAGGCCACCAAGTGGTACGGCGACTTCGCCAAGTTGGTCACCCGCCTCACCAAGGGCGAGGCGGGCAACCAGCTCAAGGGAATCGAGGAGACCGGCGACTACGAGGTCGACGAGAAGAAGCGGACCGTCGCCATCCATGAGCCCGGTGTCGCGAAGGTCGAGGACTGGCTCGGCATCGAGAACCTCTACGAGTCGGTGAACACCCCCCTCGTCGGGTACCTCAACAACGCCATCAAGGCCAAGGAACTCTTCAAGAAGGACAAGGACTACGTCGTCATCGACGGCGAAGTCATGATCGTCGACGAGCACACCGGCCGTATCCTCGCCGGCCGCCGTTACAACGAGGGCATGCACCAGGCGATCGAGGCGAAGGAAGGGGTGGACATCAAGGACGAGAACCAGACGCTCGCCACGATCACCCTGCAGAACTTCTTCCG
This sequence comes from Streptomyces sp. NPDC088246, assembly GCF_044741025.1. Classification (NCBI taxonomy): domain Bacteria; kingdom Bacillati; phylum Actinomycetota; class Actinomycetes; order Kitasatosporales; family Streptomycetaceae; genus Streptomyces; species Streptomyces sp. NPDC088246. The sequence goes on along the minus strand of NZ_JBIURV010000070.1, from coordinate 13,163 downwards.
CCTCTACGGCAAGCTCTCCGGCATGACCGGTACGGCGATGACCGAGGCCGCCGAGTTCCACCAGATCTACAAGCTCGGTGTGGTGCCGATCCCGACCAACCGGCCGATGGTCCGTGCCGACCAGTCGGACCTGATCTACCGCACCGAGGTCGCGAAGTTCGCCGCAGTCGTCGACGACATCGCCGAGAAGCACGAGAAGGGCCAGCCGATCCTGGTCGGCACCACCTCGGTCGAGAAGTCCGAGTACCTCTCGCAGCAGCTCTCCAAGCGTGGTGTCCAGCACGAGGTCCTCAACGCCAAGCAGCACGACCGTGAGGCGACGATCGTCGCTCAGGCCGGCCGCAAGGGCGCGGTCACGGTCGCGACGAACATGGCCGGACGAGGCACCGACATCAAGCTCGGCGGCAACCCCGACGATCTCGCAGAGGCGGAGCTGCGCCAGCGCGGCCTCGACCCCGTCGAGCACGTCGAGGAGTGGGCGGCCGCGCTGCCTGCCGCGCTGGAGAAGGCCGAGCAGGCCGTGAAGGCGGAGTTCGAAGAGGTCAGGGAGCTCGGCGGGCTCTATGTCCTGGGCACCGAGCGGCACGAGTCGCGGCGTATCGACAACCAGCTGCGCGGCCGTTCCGGCCGTCAGGGCGACCCGGGCGAGTCCCGCTTCTATCTGTCGCTCGGCGACGACCTGATGCGGCTGTTCAAGGCGCAGATGGTCGAGCGCGTCATGTCGATGGCCAATGTGCCGGACGACGTGCCGATCGAGAACAAGATGGTGACGCGGGCGATCGCGTCGGCCCAGTCGCAGGTCGAGCAGCAGAACTTCGAGACGCGCAAGAACGTCCTGAAGTACGACGAGGTGCTCAACCGGCAGCGCGAGGTCATCTACGGCGAGCGTCGCCGGGTCCTGGAGGGCGAGGATCTGCAGGACCAGATCCGCCACTTCATGGACGACACGATCGACGACTACATCCGCCAGGAGACCGCCGAGGGCTTCGCCGAGGAGTGGGACCTGGACCGGCTGTGGGGTGCGTTCAAGCAGCTCTACCCGGTGAAGGTCACCGTCGAGGAGCTGGAGGAGGCGGCCGGCGACCGGGCAGGGATCACCGCCGAGTTCATCGGTGAGTCCATCAAGGACGACATCCACGAGCAGTACGACGAGCGCGAGAAGCAGCTCGGCTCGGACATCATGCGTGAGCTGGAGCGGCGTGTGGTGCTGTCCGTCCTGGACCGCAAGTGGCGTGAGCACCTCTACGAGATGGACTACCTCCAGGAGGGCATCGGCCTTCGTGCCATGGCGCAGAAGGACCCGCTGGTCGAGTACCAGCGCGAGGGCTTCGACATGTTCAACGCCATGATGGAGGGCATCAAGGAGGAGTCCGTCGGCTACCTGTTCAACCTGGAGGTCCAGGTCGAGCAGCAGGTCGAGGAGGTTCCGGTGCAGGACGAGGCCGAGCGGACCTCGCTCGCCAAGGAGGACCTCGTGCCGGCGGCGCGTCCGGAGATCCGGGCCAAGGGGCTCGACGCTCCGCAGCGACCGGACCGGCTGCACTTCTCCGCTCCCACGGTGGACGGGGAGGGCGGGGTCGTCGAGGGCGACTTCTCCAACGGTGACGGTGGGGTCGCGTCCGAGTCGGACGGGTTGACTCGGGCGGAGCGGCGCAAGGCGCAGAAGAATGGTGGAGGTGGGCGGCGCCGCAAGAAGTAGCGGTGGCGTCGGCGTCGTTGGCGCCGGTGGGGTTTGGCCGGGGTCGGGCACCTTTTGTGGGTGGCCGGCCCCGGTTTGTTTTGGGCCCGGGCCCTGGGTCCCGTTGCCGGGTGCGGGGCGGGTGGGGGCAAGTGCGGGCATGGGCGCGGGATGTCCTTGGCGCGGGTGGGTGGGCCGCTGCGCGGGGCTGTCCCCCTCCCCGCCCCTTCCCGGAACCGGGGCTCTGCCCCGGACCCCGCTCCTCAGGCGCCGGAGAGGCTTGGAGTACGGGGCGTGGGTAGGGACGGGACGGGGGTCGGGTGGGGTGGCTGTGGTGCGGTGGGTGTGAGGTTGGGCGGCTGTGGTGTGGGTGAGGCAGCTGTGGGTGGGGCAGCGTCCGGTGGTGGACGGGTTCCGGCTTTGGCCCCGCTCCTCAAGTGCCGGAAAGGCTGAGAGTGCGGTGCGGGGCGTGGGGCGGGTGGCCAGTGCTTTCCGGGGGCTTCCCCCTGGCCCCGTTGCTCGTGTCGCAGCGGGGCCGGGGAAGCCCCTGGCCGGGTGTCTATCGGGTGGGCGTCGCCTGTAGGTGTTCGTCGCCCAGCTCTACTGCTGCGCAGCGCCAGCGGAGGTCTGTGCCCTGTTCCAGGCGGAAGGCCATGGCCCTTACCTGTTCGCCCGCTGCGATGCTCGCACAGGCCTCCACCACGCCCGGAGCCGGCTGGGCGCCGTGGCACATGCGGATGACCGGGCGGGCGCCGCGGGCCCTGAGGGGGGTGCGTGGGGCCAGTTCGGCCAGTTGGTCGTATGCCTCGCCGATGGTGTGTCCGAGCATCCAGTGCACCGGGCGCTGGCCGCTGAGGACAGCCAGGAGGCGCTCGGCGAACCAGTGGTGGGGGCGGACACGTCGGGGAGTCCTTGCGCGTTGCGGTGGTACCGAATCGGGCCTGCGCTGGTCGTGTCGTCCGGTGGGCCGGGTCCTGTTCGTGCTCATCGCTCACTGCCCCCGTGCTTCAGAGGCCCGGCCGAATACCGGGCGGTAACTTCTGCTGTGGATCTTCTACGGCGACGGCGGAGGTGGCCGCAAGCGTCGATGGGTGCCGGACGTGATCCGGACGAATCACCTATCCGGGTGATGAACCCGGTGCCGTGCTGGGTGCGAGGAAGGCGTGGGGAGGGTGAGTGGCGGTTGCGGGGTGGACGTGACAGCAGCGGTGCATGTAACCCCAAAGGGGGACGCCGCACGTATCCTGAGGGCGTTTCCGACTACGAAAGCGGCCAGCCATGCGCGTGTACGTCCCCCTGACGCTCCTCGGTCTCGCAGCGGCGCACAAGGCGGGCGAGATCGGTCCCGGTCCGCTGACCGCCTATGCGGTGACCCCCGGACTGCGTGAGTGGTACGTCTCCGACGACATCGAGGAGCTGGAGTACGCGGCGCTCAACCGGGCCGCTTCCGCCTCGCTGCGCCTGATCGCCGGGAACCCCGACGCGGCCCGTCGGCGGGTCGTCGTCGCTGTCGACGTACCGGACGGCGCGGCCGTGGCCGACCCGGACCGCAGCCTGGACTCGTCGTCGCTCGGCGAGGTGCGGATCGCGTCCTCCGTGGCGCTGACCGAGGCTGCTGCCGTGCATGTCGACGCGGATGACGCCGAGAAGGACGTCACGGCTGCCGCGGCTGCATTGGGCGCGGCGGACCTCGGTGACGACGACGCGCAGTTCACCGTGGACGGCGCCGAGGATCACGAGCTGCTTTGGTTCGGCATTCAGGAGATTCCGAATCTGATCGGATGAGGGGGACGGGGAGCGGAGGGGGAAGAGGGGCGTTGCGGTTGCTGCCCCGCTGCCGTAACGGGTGTCGGACCCGGCGGGTACGTTCTTATGCATGGGGACGCATGGGAAGCACCGCACGCATCTGGTCTGGGACTGGAACGGCACACTGCTCGACGACAACGCCGCGGTCGTCGGCGCGACCAACGCCGCGTTCGGCGAGGTCGGCCTGGAGCCGATCACCCTGGAGCAGTACCGCGAGATGTACTGCATCCCGATCCCCCGCTTCTACGAACGGCTGATGGGCCGGCTGCCCACAGAGGCCGAGTGGGAGCGGATGGACGGGATATTTCACCTGCACTACACCGAGCAGCGGGCCGCCTGCGGGCTCACCGAGGGTGCCGAGGAGCTTCTCACGCAGTGGCAGCTGGCCGGACGCAGCCAGTCTCTCCTGAGCATGTACGGGCACGACCAGTTGGTCCCCGTGGTCCGGGGGTACGGCATCGAGCGGCACTTCGTGCGGGTCGACGGGCGCACCGGGCCGTCCGGCGGCAGCAAGGCGCGGCACATGGAGCGGCACATCGCCGCGCTGGACGGGGTGTCCCCGGAGCACACGGTGGTCATCGGCGATGCGTTGGACGACGCCGTGGCCGCCGCCCATGTCGGTGCGAAGGCCGTGCTCTACACCGGCGGATCGCACAGCAGAGCCAGTCTGGAGGCGGCCGGGGTGCCGGTGGTCGACAGTCTGGCCGAGGCCGCCGACCTCGCCGAGCGGATGGCTGGATAGGGCGGGAAGGACGGGGGCCCGGTCCCTCGCGAGCGCCGTCAGGTGGTCACCGGGGCCTTTGTGCGGAGCACCTTCAGGAATTCGCGCATCCACGCCGAGTGGTCCGGCCACGCACGGGACGAGATCAGGGTGCCGTCGACCACCGCCTCGTGGTCCTCGAAGACGGCGCCCGCCGCCTGCATGTCGAGCTCCAGCGCGGGGTACGCGGTGACGTGCCGGCCGACCAGCGCGCCGACCGCCGCCGTCATCAGCGGGCCGTGGCAGATCTGGGCCACCGGCCGGTCCGAGTCGAAGAACGCCTTGAGGATCTTGCGCAGCTCGGCGTCGTTGCGCAGATACTCGGGCGCCCGGCCGCCCGGTACGACCAGGGCCACGTAATCTCCGGCGTCGACCTCGGAGAAGGCCAGGTCGGCGGGCCAGGTGTAGCCGGGCTTCTCGGTGTACGTGTCGAAGCCGGGCTCGAAGTCGTGGACCACGAAGCGGAGCGTCTTGCGGGCGGGGGCCGCGATATGGACGTCGTAACCCTCCTCGCGCAGCCGCTGGTAGGGATAGAGGACTTCCAGGGACTCGGCGGCGTCGCCGGTGACGATCAGGATTTTCGGTGCCATGGCGGGGCTCCCACGGTTCGTCGGCCTGTTCCGTCTACCAGAGTGCGGCAATACGGGCCGACGCGCTGTCCAGAGTGTCAAACTTCGGGGCCATCTTTTGTACACATACGGCTCGTGACGGTTACGGGGGCGGGCGAGATAGCCTGGACCCCGTGATCAGCGCGATACGCCTCGGGGGCAGCGAAGCCCCCGGCCTGCGCCCGGAGTGCCACAGCACCCGGGCTATCACTGATCCTCACAGCCCGGGCCGACTGTCAAAAATGGCCAATATGGTCCCGGGCATCTCTCATAGCGGCATAGCGTCGACTCAGACCGGAAACCCCGTGTCGTGGCGGTACGTCGTCTTTTTCACCTACGTCACGCAACGGCGCGCGACAGGAGCCAGAGGACATGCAGACCAAGCTGGACGAAGCCAAGGCCGAGCTGCTCGCACGGGCCGCCAAGGTAGCTGACAACAGCCCGGGCGGTGGTGTCGGTGGCCCGGGCGGTACCCCCGGGGTACGTGTTGCGGCCGCCGGGGCCGACCAGGAGCGTCCCGGGCAGGACGTACTCCTCGCCTACCTCCAGCGCTACTACCTGCACACCGCTCCGGAGGACATCGCGGGCCGCGACCCCGTGGACGTCTTCGGCGCCGCCTCCTCCCACCACCGGCTCGCGGAGACACGCCCGCAGGGCACGGCGAACGTCCGGGTGCACACCCCGACCGTCGAGGAGAACGGCTGGACGTGCAGCCACTCCGTCGTCGAGGTCGTCACCGACGACATGCCGTTCCTGGTCGACTCCGTCACCAATGAGCTGTCCCGGCAGGGGCGCGGCATCCACGTCGTGATCCACCCGCAGGTCGTCGTACGCCGCGACGTCACCGGCAAGCTCATCGAGGTCCTCGCCGAGGGCAACGGCATCTCGACGAGCCTGCAGGGCCGCAAGGACACCAAGGGCGCCGGGACCGGGCTGCCGCACGACGCGCTCGTCGAGTCCTGGATCCACGTCGAGATCGACCGCGAGACCGACCGTTCCGACCTCCAGCAGATCGCCGCCGATCTGCTGCGCGTGCTGTCCGACGTACGGGAGACCGTCGAGGACTGGGACAAGATGCGCGACGCCGCGCTGCGCATCGCCGACGACCTGCCCGGCGAGCCGCTCGACGACCTCGCCGACGAAGAGGTGAACGAGGCCAGGGAGCTGCTGCGCTGGCTCGCCGCCGACCACTTCACCTTCCTCGGCTACCGCGAGTACGAGCTGAAGGAAACCGACGCGCTGGCCGCCGTCCCCGGCACCGGCCTCGGCATCCTGCGCTCGGACCCGCACCACAGCGTCGACGAGGCGCACCCCGTCAGCCCGTCCTTCGAGCGGCTGCCCGCCGACGCCCGGGCCAAGGCGCGCGAGCACAAGCTCCTCATCCTCACCAAGGCCAACAGCCGGTCGACCGTCCACCGCCCCAGCTACCTCGACTACGTCGGCGTGAAGAAGTTCGACGCCGACGGCAATGTCGTCGGTGAGCGCCGCTTCCTCGGGCTGTTCTCGTCCGCCGCCTACACCGAGTCCGTGCGCCGGGTGCCCGTCATCCGCCGCAAGGTCGCCGAGGTGCTGGAGGGCGCGGGCTTCTCGCCCAACAGCCACGACGGCCGCGACCTGGTGCAGATCCTGGAGACGTACCCGCGCGACGAGCTCTTCCAGACGCCCGTCGACCAGCTGCGCTCCGTCGTCACCTCCGTGCTGTACCTCCAGGAGCGCCGTCGGCTGCGGCTCTACCTGCGCCAGGACGAGTACGGGCGCTACTACTCCGCGATCGTCTACCTGCCGCGTGACCGCTACACCACCGGTGTACGGCTCCGCCTGATCGACATCCTCAAGGAGGAGCTGGGCGGCACCAGCGTCGACTTCACCGCCTGGAACACCGAGTCGATCCTCTCCCGGCTGCACTTCGTCGTCCGGGTCGCCCCCGGCACCGAGCTGCCCGACCTCACCGACGCCGAGGCCGACCGCATCGAGGCCCGGCTCGTCGAGGCCGCCCGCTCCTGGGCCGACGGTTTCCAGGAGGCGCTGAACGCCGAGTGCGGCGAAGAGCGCGCCGCCGAGCTGATGCGCCAGTACGGCCACTCGTTCCCCGAGGGTTACAAGGCCGACCACACGCCGCGCGCCGCCGTGGCCGACCTGGTCCACCTCGAAGCGCTCAAGAAGGACCAGAAGGACTTCGCCCTCAGCCTGTACGAGCCGGTCGGCGCCGGCCCCGGCGAGCGCCGCTTCAAGATCTACCGGACCGGCGAGCAGGTCTCCCTGTCCGCCGTGCTTCCGGCGCTTCAGCGGCTCGGCGTCGAGGTCGTCGACGAGCGTCCGTACGAGCTGCGCTGCGCGGACCGTACGCACGCCTGGATCTACGACTTCGGTCTGCGCATGCCGCAGACCAATGGCAACGGCAACTACCTCGCCGACGACGCCCGCGACCGGTTCCAGGACGCCTTCGCCGCCGTGTGGACCGGTGAGGCGGAGAACGACGGCTTCAACTCGCTCGTGCTGGGCGCCGGTCTGAACTGGCGGCAGGCGATGGTGCTGCGCGCCTACGCGAAGTACCTGCGTCAGGCCGGATCGACCTTCAGCCAGGACTACATGGAGAGCACTCTCCGTAACAACGTCCACACCACCCGGCTGCTGGTCTCGCTCTTCGAGGCGCGGATGTCGCCCGACCGCCAGCGGGCCGGTACGGAGCTGACCGACGGGCTCCTCGAGGAGCTGGACGGGGCCCTGGACCAGGTCGCCTCGCTCGACGAGGACCGGATCCTGCGGTCCTTCCTCACTGTCATCAAGGCCACCCTGCGTACCAACTTCTTCCAGATGGCGGACGACGGCAGGCCGCACGGTTACGTCTCGATGAAGTTCGACCCGCAGTCCATCCCGGATCTGCCGGCACCCCGCCCGGCGTTCGAGATCTGGGTCTACTCGCCGCGCGTCGAGGGCGTGCACCTGCGCTTCGGCAAGGTCGCCCGAGGCGGTCTGCGCTGGTCGGACCGGCGCGAGGACTTCCGTACGGAGATCCTCGGCCTGGTCAAGGCGCAGATGGTGAAGAACACCGTCATCGTGCCGGTCGGCGCCAAGGGCGGCTTCGTCGCCAAGCAGCTCCCGGACCCGGCCGTCGACCGTGACGCCTGGATGGCCGAGGGCATCGCCTCCTACCGCACCTTCATCTCGGCGCTGCTCGACATCACCGACAACATGGTGGCCGGCGAGGTCGTGCCGCCCAGGGACGTCGTCCGTCACGACGAGGACGACACATACCTGGTCGTCGCCGCCGACAAGGGCACCGCGAAGTTCTCCGACATCGCCAACGAGGTCGCCGTCTCGTACGGCTTCTGGCTCGGCGACGCGTTCGCCTCCGGCGGTTCCGCCGGTTACGACCACAAGGGCATGGGCATCACCGCCCGCGGTGCCTGGGAGTCCGTCAAGCGGCACTTCCGCGAGCTCGGCCACGACACCCAGACCGAGGACTTCACCGTCGTCGGCGTCGGCGACATGTCGGGCGACGTGTTCGGCAACGGCATGCTGCTCTCCGAGCACATCAGGCTCGTCGCCGCCTTCGACCACCGGCACATCTTCATCGACCCGAACCCGGACGCCGCCACCTCGTACGCCGAGCGGCGCCGCCTCTTCGACCTGCCGCGCAGCTCCTGGGCCGACTACAACAAGGAACTGCTCTCCGCGGGTGGTGGCATCCACCCGCGCAGCGCCAAGTCCATCCCGGTCAACGCGCACATCCGTGAGGCGCTCGGGATCGATTCGGGCGTCACGAAGATGACGCCCGCCGAGCTGATGCAGACCATCCTCAAGGCCCGCGTCGACCTGCTGTGGAACGGCGGCATCGGTACGTACATCAAGTCGTCCGCCGAGTCGAACCCCGACGTCGGCGACAAGGCCAACGACGCGATCCGCGTCAACGGCCAGGATCTGCGGGCCAAGGTCGTCGGCGAGGGCGGCAACCTCGGTGCCACCCAGCTCGGCCGGATCGAGTTCGCCCGCAACGGCGGCCGGATCAACACCGACGCGATCGACAACAGCGCCGGTGTGGACACCTCCGACCACGAGGTGAACATCAAGATCCTGCTCAACGGTCTGGTCCGGGACGGCGACATGACCGTCAAGCAGCGCAACAAGCTGCTCGCCGAGATGACCGACGAGATCGGCCGTCTGGTGCTGCGCAACAACTACGCGCAGAACGTGGCGCTCGCCAACGCCACGACTCAGTCGGCGTCCCTGCTCCATGCCCACCAGCGCTTCATGCGCCGGCTGGTCCGTGACGGGGACCTCGACCGCGGGCTGGAGTTCCTGCCCAGCGACCGGCAGATCCGCGAACTGCTGAACGCCGGCAAGGGGCTCAGCCAGCCCGAGCTGGCCGTGCTGCTCGCGTACACGAAGATCACGGCGGCCCGGGAGCTGATCAAGACCAGCCTGCCGGACGACCCGCACCTGCAGAAGCTGCTGCACGCCTACTTCCCGCAGCAGCTGCGGGAGCAGTTCCCGGAGGCGGTCGACGGGCACGCGCTGCGTCGCGAGATCATCACCACGGTCCTGGTCAACGACACCGTGAACAGCGGTGGTTCGACCTTCCTGCACCGGCTGCGGGAAGAGACCGGCGCCTCGATCGAGGAGATCGTGCGGGCGCAGTCCGCGGCCCGCGAGATCTTCAGCCTCGGCCAGGTGTGGGACGCCGTCGAGGCGCTCGACAACAAGGTCGCCGCCGATGTGCAGACCCGGATCCGGCTGCACTCGCGCCGGCTCGTCGAGCGCGGTTCGCGCTGGCTGCTCGGCAATCGGCCGCAGCCGCTGGAGATCGCCGGGACGATCGACTTCTTCAAGGCGGGTGTCGAGCAGGTCTGGGCCGAACTGCCCAAGATGCTGATGGGCGCCGACCTCGACTGGTACCAGTCGATCCTGGACGAGCTCACCGAGGCGGGTGTCCCGGGCGAGCTGGCCCAGCGGGTCGCCGGATTCTCCTCCGCCTTCCCGGCGCTGGACATCGTGGCGATCGCGGAGCGCACCGGCAAGGACCCGCTCTCCGTCGCCGAGGTGTACTACGACCTCGCGGACCGCCTGGGCATCACCCAGCTGATGGACCGGATCATCGAGCTGCCGCGGGCCGACCGCTGGCAGTCCATGGCCCGTGCCTCCATCCGCGAGGACCTGTACGCCGCGCACGCCGCGCTCACCGCCGATGTGCTGTCCGTGGGCAACGGGACCTCTACGCCGGAGGAACGGTTCAAGGCGTGGGAGGAGAAGAACGCGGCGATCCTTACCCGGTCGCGCTCCACGCTTGAGGAGATTCAGGGGTCGGACGCGTTCGATCTGGCGAACCTGTCGGTGGCCATGCGGACGATGCGGACGCTGTTGCGCACGCACGCGTAGGGGTTGGTGAGGGCGGGGCGGCTGCCGGGGATGCCCGGCAGCCGCCCCGCCCTCAATCGTCGGACGGGCCTGATCGGCCGGTACCCCGGGCCGCGGGGTCTGTCCTCGCAGGCGTCGGACGGGCTTGGTTTTCGGCCTGCCGCCCGCGCGTGAGCCGGGTGGCGTCGCCGACGCGGGCGATCTTGAAGTCGATGATGTACGGACCCGTCGCCCCGGCCGTCCCGGTCGCTCTCCCGGCCCGCCGCCCGCGCCGCTACTTCTTGCCGGTGAACTTCTCGTACTCGGCCACGACCTCGTCCGCCGGACCGTCCATCCGCAGCGTTCCCGCCTCCAGCCAGATCGCCCGGTCGCAGGTCTCGGTGATCGACTTGTTGCTGTGGCTGACCAGGAAGACCGTGCCGGCCTCCTGGCGCAGTTCCTTGATCCGTTCCTGGCTGCGCCGCTGGAACCTGGCGTCGCCGGTGGACAGCGCCTCGTCGATCAGGAGGACGTCATGGCTCTTGGCGGCCGCGATCGAGAAGCGCAGCCGCGCGCCCATTCCGGAGGAGTACGTCCGCATCGGCAGGGTGATGAAGTCGCCCTTCTCGTTGATGCCGGAGAAGTCGACGATCCCCTGGTAGCGCTCGCGGATCTGGGCCCGCGTCATGCCCATGGCGAGGCCGCCGAGCACGACGTTGCGCTCGCCGGTCAGATCGCCCATCAGTGCCGCGTTCACCCCGAGCAGGGAGGGCTGGCCCTGGGTGTGCACCCGGCCCTTCGTCGCGGGCAGCAGACCGGCGATCGCTTTCAGCAGCGTCGACTTGCCCGAGCCGTTGGAACCGATCAGGCCGATGGCCTCGCCCTTGTACGCGGCGAAGCTCACCCCCTTCACGGCGTGCACCTCGCGCACCCCGGGGGTCTGCCGGCGTGAGACGATCCGGCTGAGCGCCGAGGTGGCGCTGCCCTTTCCGGTACGGGCGCCGTTGACCTTGTACGTGATGTGCACGTCGTCCACGACGACGGTCGGCAGCCGCTCGTTGTTGTCAGCCATGTTGTCAGCCACGTCCGTACCGCTCCTCCGCCTGCCAGAAGTACACGAATCCGCCCACGCCGCACACGAGCGCCCAGCCCGCGGCGATCGCCCACACATGCGGCGGCAGATGGGACGCGTCGAAGCTGTCGATGAGCGCGAACCGCATCAGGTCGATGAAGACGGCGGCCGGATTGCACTCCAGCATCACCATCACGTAGTGCGGAACCCGGTCGCCCTTGAGCATCGTGTCGACGCTCCACATGACGCCCGAGGCGTACATCCAGGTGCGCAGGATGAACGGCATCAGCTGGGCGATGTCCGGCGTCCGGGCGGCCAGCCGCGCCACCACCATGGAGACACCGGTGTTGAAGACGGCCTGCAGGATCAGCGCCGGAACGGCCAGCACCCAGGACGGCTTGGGGAACTGCCCGAACCCGATCAGGATCAGCACCAGCGCGCCCAGTGAGAACAGCAACTGCTGGAGCTGTTGCAGGGCCAGCGCGATCGGCAGCGAGGCACGCGGGAAGTGCAGGGCCCGGACCAGGCCCAGGTTGCCGCTGATCGCACGGGTCCCCGCGGTGATCGAGCTGGCGGTGAAGGTCCAGATGAAGACGCCGGTGACGAGGAACGGCACGAAGTCCTCGACGTTGCGCTTGGTGTTCATCAGGACGCCGAAGATGAAGTAGTAGACCGTCGCGTTCAGCAGCGGCGTCATGATCTGCCAGATCTGGCCGAGCTTCGCCTGGCTGTACTGCGCGGTCAGCTTGGCGGTGGCGAACGCCGTGATGAAGTGCCGCCGCCCCCACAGCTGCCGGATGTACGCGCCCAGCGTGGGCCGGGCCCCGCTCATGGTCAGTCCGTGGCGGGCGGCGAGCGCGGCCAGCTCGCCCGGCGCGTACACCGGGGAGGGGGTACCGGCGGGGGTGTCGGCCGGGGCCGGTGGGGTTGTTGTCTGGCTCACCACGATCGCTTTCGACGGGAGGGCAGGAACACGACGGCCGACGGGACGGAACCGTATCGTCGCAACGTCGAGGGTAGGGCGCATCCACGCCGCAACGCAACCGTTTCGTCGTTACGGACTATGATTCGGCCATGACCACCGACCCGGGAACCCGCCGCCGTGTCCCCGCCGGAGCCGCTGTGCTGCGCGAGGACGTCACCGATGCGATTCGCAGCGCCGTCTTCGAGGAGCTGGCCGCGGTGGGCTTCGCCCGGATGTCGATCGAGGGCATCGCCCGGCGCGCGGGCGTCGGCAAGACCGCCGTCTACCGCCGCTGGAAGTCCAAGCTGGCCCTGGTACTCGACCTGGTCTCCGCCGTCGCAGTCCAGGGCATGCCGGCCCCGGCGACCGGTTCGCTGTACGGGGATGTCCGCGCCGTACTGGGACTCGCCTCCTTCGCCCTGCGCCACCCCGTCGCCTCGCAGGTCATCCCGGACCTGCTGGTCGAGGCGGCCCGCAGTCCGGAGATCTCCGAGACGATCAAGGCCGCCCTGCTGGACCCGCAGCAGGGCATCGCCGCCGTCGTCGTACGCGACGCCGTGGCGCGCGGCGAGCTGCCCGAGGACAGCGACCCGGACCGTGCGCTGGACCTGATCGTCGGCCCGCTCTACTGGCGGCTCGCCGTCGTCCGCACTCCGCTGCCCAAGGGCTACCTCGACGACCTGGCGGCATCCGCCGTCGCCGCACTCAAGAACCGGGCCGGGTAGGTACTACCGTTCCTGACCAGTGTGCGTAAGACCGACCGGCACATGGGGGCGGCGTCGCGGGGCTGGGCACGAACACCTGCGGCGTTGTCGTCGGTCGACAACTCCCCCATAGCCCTGAAGGAGCCCTGAAGGCATGGGGGGACCCCCTTCGCGTTGCCTCCCTCCTCCGCCTTGCAGCTGCACGCACCCAGCCCCGCTCCTTCTCCCACCCCCCAT
>NZ_JBIURV010000069.1:0-31757 GCF_044741025.1 Streptomyces sp. NPDC088246 | reverse complement strand
ATACGGTGGCGGAGGGCCGGCGGCAGTCGCTGGGGGACCTTGACCTGGTAGGTCTCGCCGATCCGGATGTCCTGGACGCGCATGACGGCCTCCTGAGCCCCTCTCCAGCCTCCCCCAGGCCGTCCCGAACCGCCAAGGCCGGGGCGGGGAAGCGCCGCGTGGCGGCCCGGTAGAGCCCGCGGCCGGAACGTAGGAGAGTGCAGCCGCGAGCTCCGTCTCACACCCTCACAGCCTTGCTGCGCAATGTGTCTACCTGCGCAAATGAGTTGTGAGGCTCACAACTTCCTTCTGCTCCTCCAGAACAAACCGCGGCCGCGCGGACCGTGGCTGATCCATGCAGCAGCTCTGCATGGATCTCGCGCGGAACATCGCAGATCTGCGATGTCATGCAGCCGCCGGGGCCGAGTTCACGGCCCTGCTGGCTGTCGCGGAGCAGCAAGGGCCGGCCGTGGGCAGCACGGCCCGAGCAGCGTGCAGCAGCTGATCGTGTTGCACCGGCCGGGGTCGGCCTGCGACCCGTGCAGCACCCGTGTGCCGCCTGGACCATGCAAATGCTGCGCTGCCCCCACGACACCGCCCTGCTGCCACCCGACGACCACCACCAGGACCACGAGCAGCACCACCGCGGCGACGGTCACCAACCACCCCGAGTCATCGAGCGACAACCCTGCTGCCCACCAACGGCGAGCAGCACGACCAGGAGCAGCGGCACCCCGCCGCCGCAGGCCCTCGCCTCACACCCCACGCCGCACCCGCCCACCTGGGAAGACCGGCTGTGTGGCTCACAGGAGCCACGGGGCAGCAGCGGTCACAGGACGGTGCCGTGCAGGGCGCGGCGGTCCCCGGACAGGGCGTAGCGACGGGCCGCCAGGCTGTGGTCGAGTTCGATCCCGATGTCGTTGCAGAACAGGGCGAGGATGTCGGCGGCCGCAGTGTCGGAGAGGTATGCCGGGGCGACTTCGAGCAGCAGTTCCCCGATCGCGTGCGTGCTGGCGGCGAGGTCGTCGACGACGCGGCGCAGCACTGCGAGCGCGGGATCCGCCGGCGGATCGTCGGGCGGCGGGGGCGGTGCGGACGTCGCGGACGGCCTGGCGGACCACCGCGCGCACCGTCGGCTCATCGAGGGCGTGGAGGCCGCTGTGGGCGAGCGTGGCGAGTCGGCGGGTGATCAGGGCTCCGCGACGTCGCCCGCACGGCCGGAGACAGCGATCAGGGCGCGCTGGGACAGGTCGTAGTCGAGCGCGGCCGCAGCCGGGTCGGTGTCTCGCGTGCGAGACGGGTCGGTCCCAGCGGTGACCGCGGCCTGGATGGCGCCCAGGGCGCGGGCGACGTCGAGCAGCCGGTACGCCTGCGTGCGGCTGATGCCGAACTCCGCGTCGCAGTACGCCTCCCAAGAGGTGAAACCCAGGGGGAGCCAGACGCGGGCGGCGTGCGCGTCGCGGACCCGCGCGGCGAGCAACGCCACGGAGCGCCGGACGTCAGCCATCGCCTCGCGCAGCCCCGCCGTCACCTCCCGGGCTTGCGCAGCCGTCAGCGGCGGCCGCACCGGTTCGGCGACGTCGCCCTGGTCCTGGTCGTGCTCGCCCATGACTCCATCGTCCTCCGCGCCCGCGGGCCGGACCAGGGTGTGCGGAAGCGCGGGCGCGAGGTCCGCCTCACAGGCTCACACCCTCACAGCTCACCCCGCCTACCTGCGGAAATGGGGTGTGAGGCTCACAGCCTGCCAGCCTTCGGCGGGCTCCAGGCGCTCCTTTCGCGGGTGTCCTGTGCCGGCGAACCTGGACCGATTGCCAACGAAGTTGGACTACAAGAAGCCAGGAGGCAGAGCGGCAGGTCTCCAGACGTGATCGGCTCTCACATGGTCTGACAGCAGATCACGTGAGTCCGGGATGGCCCGCCGGTCCGGTCGCCAGCTATTGGGGAATGACCTGCTCGGCCTGCGGTCCCTTGGGGCCCTGGGTGACGTCGTACTCGACCTTCTGGCCTTCGGCCAGCTCTTTGAAGCCGGTCGTCTGGATCGCGGAGAAGTGGACGAACACGTCCGGGCCGCCATCGTCCTGCTGGATGAAGCCGAAGCCCTTTTCCGCGTTGAACCACTTCACGATGCCAGTTGCCATGCGCTTCCCCTTACGAGATCCAGGGTGCCGCCAGACTAGCCGCGGACGGCCTCCGAGCAGCACATATAGCGGACGGTACGGGCTTGGCAACCCGCAGCGATACACGGTATCCAGCCACCTGATCACCGTCATCTCGCCACGAGTCGCGCGCGTGACATGCGGTCCAACTTCGTTGGCAATCTGTCCAGGTTCGCCAGCACGCGACAGCGGGCGTGGCAAAGCCAGAACGGGGCCGCCAGGGAGGAGGCCCTTGCGGCGCATGGCCTGGTCGCGGCTGCGGCACCGGGCGTTGCAGAACTTGCGTGGACGACGGGTGGACTCGGACAGCGGCTGGGCGCAGGTGGGGCAGTGGCCAGCCTCGATGACCGGAGCCAGGTTCTGGAGCAGCCGCCGGACGCAGTCCTCGTCTTCCGGGGTGTACGGCTCTGAGTCGGCACGGCAGCCAGCGAGGACGGCGGACCGGGAAAAGTAGAAGCCGACCGTGTCGATCCGGTAGTGGTCAGCGGTGTCGAGCAGCAGGTAGCCGAGGAGTTGCCAGGCGCTCGCCTTGGGGAAGCGGTGCGGGTGCTTGTCGCTCTTGAAGTCGATGAGGAGTCCGTCGACCACGAGATCGGCGTCGGCGGTAATCCGCGCTTCGGGGAACATGGGGCCGGGCGTGCAGTCCTCGGGCCGGGTGCGGGCACGCAGGGAGACCAGGGGGCCGTCCACGGCCTGGTGGAGCTGGGCTACGACGGCGGCCACCAGGTCGCGGTGCGGGAGCTGCAGGAGACGGTCGAGCGTGAAGGAGCCGGAGTCCTCGCGCGCGGCGAGATACAGCGGGGTGTGTTCGAACCCGACGGGATTGCGGGTGAGGACCTGATACCAGGCCGCGGCGATGAGGAGGCGGGCCAGGTCCTCCTCCTCATCGTGGGCGCGGTCGATGGGGGTGTCACGGTTGGCGAGGTCCAGGGCGTGGACGGTGTGCGTCAGCCGCGCGGCGAGCTCGTTGCCGACGGCGCGCATCCGCAGGCCCGCGCTTTGATAGTCGCAGCCGGTCTGTTCGATGCCGAGGGCGGCGGCCAGGTCCACGGTTGCGGCCGTGGTGAAGGCGAGGCGCAGCCGGGTGTCGATCGCTGTCCCGGCGGTGCCACCCTCGGTGCCGGCTCCCGCAGCGGCTTGGCGCCGGCGGACAGTTCGCGGTCCAGGAACCGGCGCAGCGGGCTGTGGGGGTTGTCGACTCCGGTCTTGAGGCTCATGCGGGAACCGCCCCTCGGCAGGCGCGCCACCAGGGGCGGCGCGGTGAAGTGGTCACGGAACGGACGGTAGGAACCGGAACTGACAACATGTCGCCCGCAGGGAGTAGCCAGCGGTATCCGCAGTTCAGCGGTTCACCGGATCGTGTGATCCGGGCCCTTGGCTATCGCCGGATACTCACTCAGCCCCGCCGCCGCGCCGGTCCTTCTCGGCCTCAACTCCTCCGCGCTCTACATCGGGATCGCCCTCGGCGGCGGACTCGGCGGACTGGCGCAGGAGTGGCTCGGGCTTGCCCCGGCCGAACTGGGGCCGGCGGCCGCTGGCGTCACAGCTCTGACCCTCTTCTGGCACCTGGGAACCACGCGCCGCCCCGCCGCGCCCGCCCCCGCAACACCGGAACCGGCCTCGGCCAATCCGGCGAAATCCGAGGCGTGACCCGCCGTCCCACATCACCGCGTGCACGGCCCGCGACACTGCCGCCCCGCCCTCAGCCCTCCTGCAGTCCAGCTTCCACGTAGCGGCGCAGGTCCGCCGCGTCGATTCCGGCGAGGCTGTCGGCGAAGATCCGTCGTGGCGAGGGCGGTACGGGAAGCAGGGAGGGCACCACGAGGAGTGCGCAGCCCGCCGCCTCGGCCGAGGCGGCGCCGTCCGGTGAGTCCTCGACGGCAACACACGCCGCCGGGGGCACCCCGAAACGCTCCGCCGCGGCCCGGTAGGGGTCCGGGTGGGGCTTGGTGCGTACGGTGTCGTCGGCCGAGAGGGTGAACGCGAACGGCACATGCGCCAGCGCTCCCCGGGCCACCGAGTCGACCACCGTTCTCGGGGAGGCGCTCACCAGGGCGAAGGGGACGCCCTGGTCCTCCAGCTGCGACAACAGCCGCTGGGCGCCGGGGCGCAGGGGCGCGCCCTCGTCGACCCGGCGGAAGAACTCGTCACCGAGCTCCGCCGCCACGCGTTCCGTGTCGTTCCGGCCCGTGACCCGTACCAGGTGCGCCGCGGTGTCCCGGACGGCCCGGCCGACGACCTCGGGAGCGTCGGCGTCGGAAGAGTTGCCGGTCGACAGCTTCACCGACTCCGACATCGCCAGGATCGCGATGGTGGGGTCAGCCGAAAATCGTGCGGCGGGCTATGGGCAGTTCGCGCAGATGGTGGGTGAGGATCTGGCGCAGGCCAGGCGACTACGTGCGTCAGGCGGCGAGCCTGGAGTCCTCGGTGGAGAGCACGTTCGTGACGGCTGCGGTGATCGCTGAGCGGGTCCGGGGGACCAGCTGGGAGGTCATCGGCGAAGCAACCCGCATGAGCGCAGCGGAGGCAGAGGAGAAGTGGGGAGGCAGCGAGGCGCGATGGCGCCGTGCAAGCCGAGCCGACGATCTCTACCGGAAGAAGCCCGGAACGTACGCCGCGTCGGCTGACCGGTACATCACCACGGACAAGCCCTACCAGTTCCGCACTGTCACGCGCCGTCCGCTGTCTGCCTCGCTGGACGCGGCCGCGCATCTCACCGGCCGCGATGACGCCGTGGCGGACCGTGCGTTCGCCGGCACCTCCTCCTGCACGCACTGCTCCCACTGACCCCTGCGACACTGGAATCGCCTCGCCCCCCGGCAGCTGCGATGCCGGGGGGCGAGGCGTTGTCACCAGGTGACTATCCGATCCAGACGTCCAGGACGGACAGGTGCCGGGTGAGGCGGTTGATCACGTAGACGACGGACAGCTGCCCGATGGAGGCGGCGCGGATGCCCTCGCCTTCCGGGTCACCTTCTCTGTCAGGTTCAGCGTGTTGGGGGCTGGAGGGAGCTTTGCATTCCGCACTGGCGGTGCTCGGGCAGCGGCGCGGTGCGGCTGAGTACCTGGGACGTGCGGGTCAGCCGCCCCGACCGGCGCTCCCCATCGGGCCGACCTTCACTTGGGAGCCGGAGCCGTCCGTGACGGGCAGCGTGTCGGCGCCCGGCCAGTCGAGGGTGACCGACTTCGTCTCGTCCGGCGGGGTCACCACCAGCCCCGTGATGCGGACGCCGGAGCCGCCCGACGGCCGGGGTGGTCGCCATGTATCACCTTGGGCGCGCGCTCTGGGCTTTCGACGACGACCAGACCGTGCCCGCGACCGGTGAGGACACGTGCGGCCGGAGGCCAGCGTCTGACCCGTCGCCGCTCACGCCGTCTGCTCCAGGCACTGCGGCACGACCTGGCGGCCGGCCTTCTCCGCACGGGCCCGGCGCAGCGCGGCGCTCAACGCCCGCCGGGCCCCGGGTTGCCGGGATGAGGTAATAGGGGGGGCGTTCCAGAGGTTCCGGCACAGCTCGGGTGACGTTCGGTGCACGTTTCGTGCTCACGTGATGAGCACGGCCGTGACGGCGAGGCCGACAAGAAGGAGCAGGACGGGACCCAGTGGCAGGCCGTGGTCGCTCGGTGGGCTCGGTTCCGCGGGCCGCAGTTCCGGGTGGGCGTGCAGGGCTGTGACCTCCTCGGCCATGCGGACGTACGACGGGCGCAGTCGCAGTCGTCGTTCGAGGCGCGGCTCCCCCAGCCCCGTCAGATGCCAGGTGCGGCCGTCCGACCGGCGTATCTCTACGCTGCCCTCGTCGGTGTACTCGGCTGCCCGCAGCCGTTCCCATGGGACGTGCCGTACGGTCCAGGCTCCGGTCAGCCACAGACCGGTGCTGTCCGCGGTGGCACGCCAGTTGAGGAGGACGGCCGGGAAGTGGATCCACATCGGCAGTGAAAGCAGGGGGAGGAGGATGTGCCAGTCGAAGCCGTCCGTCGCGAGGGAGTGTGCGGCGAAGGAGATTCCGGCCGCCACGCCCGCGGTGAGGGCCAGTCCGGCGGTTCGGGCCACAGGGCCCGGCCCCCAGCGCACCGGGCGACCGGTGGGCGCCAGGGTGGCGGCGATGCGGTCGATCCGGGCCCGCCGCTGCGGATCCGAGGTGTCGGGGTCGGTACCCGTGAGGGCAGTGGCTCCCAGAAGGGGCTTCTTGCCGGTTCGAGGGAGCCGGACCGGGCCGACGGTGCGGATCACGATCGGGTCCCCCGCCCGGTCCGTCGTGACGAGGACCAGTTCGCCGCCTTCGTAGGGGGCGCCGAGCAGGACCGCTTCGTGCAACCACGTGTCGACGGGCAATTCCTCCTCGTCCTCGGCTTCGTCTTCGTCTTCGATGCGGTCCACCAGCTCGTCGTCATCGGGGAGCGTCCCCGCGCAGAGACAGGTGAAGAGCGCGCTCTGGCCGGCGGTGTCGTCGGCCGCGTAGACCCAGGTACGTCCTTCATAGTCCGTGCGTTCCAGCACGCGCAGGGCCGGCACCGGTGCGCGGCGCAGCGCCACGGCACGGCGGCGGGCGAGGACACCCACCGTGAGGAAAGAGAGCCCGGGCAGCCCGGCCGCCAGGACCAGCAGCTGCCAGCCGAAGGCGTCGTACGGCTCCGCCACCAGGCGTCGCCACGAGCCGTCCTCCAGCACGGTCACCGTGCTGCCGACGCCGTAGTCCTCGGGGTAGAACGCGTCGACGGTGATGCGCCGTTCGTCATCGGTGCGGACGCGCACTGTCTCCTCGCCGCGGCGGATCACCGTCGCCGTGATGTGCACGGCCCGGTCCGCGTGCCGCTCGTCCGCGCGGATGCCGCTCAGCCCCAAGAGGACCGCACCGGCGGCCACGGCGCACAGGACCAGCCCGGCGGCGAGCGGGAGCCTGCCTCGCACGAGTGGGCTGGCGGGCTCCGGCAACCGATGCCGCACTCCGGCGGCCCGTTCCACGAGCCGCCGCTGCCTGGACCGGGCTGCCAGCCGCTCGCGGGCCGCGGCCCAGCCGAAGCCCAGGGCCCCGATCACGGCGAAGTTCGCGACCTGGGACATCCGGCCGGCGCCCGGCAGCTCTCCCCACGCCACCATGGCCGCCAGCGCGGGCGCTGCGATCAGCGTGAGCTCCGGAAGCCGGGCGAGCCAGTACAACAGCCCGACGGCCAGACCCACTTCCGCCATGCCGCCCCAGTCCGGGCCGCAGGGCGCCGCATCGCTGCACGACGGCACCGGTTCCACCGCGATCGCCCATACAACGGTGATCAGCAGCGCCGGCACTGACCACATGGGCCTGGCCCAGGATGCGGGGCGGGCCCGGGCCCATAGGGCGGCATCGGTGGACGACCAGGCGGGCGTACCTGCCGGAACAGAGCCCGACGGTATTGGGACGGGAGTTTCGGACACCTGAGGATTATGCGGCACAAGACCGCCCCCACCGGACCGCCGTACCGCCTTCGCCCCGGAGTCACAGCGTTAAGCACCGGCTGGCAAGAACCCCCACGACCACCGGTGATCCACAACAGCGACTCATCGTCACAACCCTATGAGCCCACAGAGTCACATCGGCAACGGTCGGCGGCCGCAGCTGTGACTGAGCGCTCCACTTGGCGGTTTTCGCCAAGTGGAGCGCTCATGAAGTGGTAGGCGTGGTTCCTCGTGATGGCCCGGACTTCGGGCCCTCGTTCGACGGCGACCTCATGGACGGGCCTCGGCGTAGCCCCGCCGACTACCGTCACCTGGGTCGGGCCCATCGGCCGACGATTCATTCCGAGACGGGGGCTCAGCGGAACATGGACGATACACAGCTCGTAGCGGCGGTCCGGCGAGGGGACGCGGATGCCGTGACCGCGTTGCTGGAGGGCGGAGCGGTCCCGGACACGGTCACGGACGACGGCCTGTCGGTGCTGTGCCTGGCGGTCGCCGCCTATGACGTTGCCGTCGCGGAGGCACTTGTCGAGGGTAGCGCGGATCCGGACCGGAAGCTGCCGGACGGAACGACTCCGCTGATACGGGCAATCGACGGCGGCTCTCCAGCGGTGGCGGAAGCCGTGCTGGGCAGGGAGCCCCGGCTGCGCCTCTCGGAGGTCGGAAGGGAACAGCTGCTCGCCCTGGCCCGGCACTGGTACGAGCGGAGCGCGGAGGACGAACTCCGCGGCAGGACGGGTGGGTCCGGCTCCGTGCGTCAGTCCCTGGTGATGGACGACGAGTACAACCATGTGGCGCAGCTGACGCTCGGTGGCCTAACGGTCCGCGGCGGGCACGGCGCGATCCTCACAAACCTGGAATGGGCCTTCCGCATTCTGACGCCCGTGGACGAGCTAGTGGTCAGGGCCGTGGCACGGCGCGACCCGGTCCATGTCGACTGGTCGTCCGCCCGGTGGGTCCTCAGTGAACGCCGCAGCAAGGAGACATGGTCGGCCGTCACGGCGTACCGCCACAACCCGGATCCGGAGCACCGCCGGTTCGTCCTCGACGTCCTCCACTGGTACCTCCTGTCGCCGTCGAGTTGGCGGAACTCCTACGAGAAGGAGACGGCGGAACTGCTCGTCGCCTGGGCGACAGATGGGGAGGACGACCCCAGCGTCCTCGCCGAGGTGCTCCGCGTCCTGAGCGAGACGGAGCACCGGAAATCGAAGGCCGCGGGACTGCGGCACGCCGGCCACCCGGACCCGCGTGTCCGTGCCCAGGTCCCCGACCTCCTGCTCAGCTCGAGTACCCCGCCCCCTCCCCTCGACGCGGCGGCTCGCGTTGCCCTGCTATCGCTCGCCGGGGACGAGGATTGGGGAGTGCGTGCCGGAGCCGGCCGGGCACTGATCGCGGCCCACGACGGCAGCCCCGACTTCACAGACGTCATCGTCGGGCTGCTCCGGGATCCGGTGGCCGATGTGCGCGCCTGTACCGCGGAGGCCGTCGCGGACAGCGTGGACCGTACCGCGGCGGTCGCCGACGCTCTTGTGGCCCTGCTCGACGAGGACGACTTCGGGACGCGGCTCAACGCCGCCTACGGTCTCCTACGGCGGGACCACCCGCGCACCGGGGAGGCGATCGAACGGGTAGGCCCGCTCTCCCGCCCCGGCTTCGAGCACGACCACCGTCTCTCCGCGTTCTGGAGGTGGAAGTGGGACCGCGAGGACCATTCCGCCGCCGAATGATGCCGACGCCCCGAAGCTGAACGGTCAGCCGTACGACCTGTTCGCCGAAGTCCTTGACGTCCTGGCCGAGGGCGACATGCGGGACACCCTGGCGTTGTCTCTGCGGTAGCGGGCCCCCCGCCAGCGGGTGAACCATACAAAGGACTCACTCCCTCCCGCAGAACAAGGGAGGGAAACGCTCACCCGCCGGCTCAAGCTCTCACCCGCCAGATAGAGCGCTGGTGTGACTGAGCGCTTCAGGTGGCGGGTGAGCGGCTGAGCTGGCGGGGCTGAATGTTTGAGTTGGCGGATATCCAGCCACCGCGTCCCTTCGCCGCAGGTTGAGGTTCCCCCGAGGTGCGGGGATGGGTGACAGGACAGATGGGTCTCATGAGAGGAGCCCAGACGATGCCTGCCCCGAGGAAATATCCGCTGGAGTTGCGTGAGCGTGCGGTGCGGATGTATCGGACCGCCGAGCCGAAGCCCGTGATCCGCCGCATGGCCGAGGAACTCGGCGTGCACCAAGAGGCCCTGCGCAACTGGATCCGCCAGGCCGAGGCCGACGCCGGCGAACGCGACGACCTGCTCACCACCGCCGAGCGTGAGGAGCTTGCCGCCCTGCGCAAGGAGAATGCCCAGCTCAAGCGTGCGAATGAGGTCCTGCGGACGGCCTCGGCTTCTTTCGCGGCCCAGCTCGACCCGACCCGGCCCAGGTGACGACGCTCGTTGACGAGCACCCGCACCTGGGGGTCGAGCCCGTACTCCGGGAACTGAACATCCCCTCCTCCACCTACTACCGGTGGCGCCAGGCCGAGAAGAAACCGTGCGAACGGCACCGCCGGGACGCCGAGCTGACGGGCAGGATCCGGCAGGTCCACGACGAGTCCGGCGGGATCTACGGCTCACCTCGCGTGCACGCCGTCCTCAAGCGTGAGGGCGTCCACGTCGGCAGGAAGCGCGTCGAGCGGCTCATGCGGGAGGCCGGCCTGGCCGGGATCAGCCCCCGCCGGGGCACGGGTTTCACTCGCCGTGACCCGGACGCCGATCTGGCCCCTGACCTGGTGCAACGCGACTTCACCGCGAATGGGCCGAACCGGCTGTGGGTTACCGACTTGACCATGATCTCCTCCGGGGAGGGGCCGTTGTGGCTGTCCGCGATCCGCGACGCGTTCTCCCGCCGGGTGGTTGCCTGGGAGACCTCCGCCCGCGCGGACGCCGACCTGGTCCTCACCTCGCTGGAGCATGCCCTGGCCAGCCGCGAAGTCGCCCCCGGTGAGCTCATTCACCACGCCGACCACGGCTGTCAATACACGTCCGTGAAGCTCACAACACGCCTGGTCAGGGCCGGTATCCAGGCGTCCATGGACTCGGTCGGCGACTCGTTCGACAATGCCCTGGCGGAGAACCTGTGGATGGTCATCAAGACCGAGTGCATCCGCGGCCGCGTCTTCGCCACCAGGGCCGAAGCGAACCTCGCGCTCTTCGAGTACATCGACGGCTTCTACAACCCCCGCCGCATCCAGAAACGGCTGGGCTACCTCAGCCCGATCGAGTTCGAGGAGAAGTACTACGCCGACCAGGCAGCGACCGAACAAGTGAACCTGAAACCACGTCAACCCGCTCTGACCAGCTAGTCAGCCACTCCCGCGCTGCGGGGGAACCTCACGGTCACCCGCTACCGATACCGGGGCAACACGATCCCCAACCCCTGGACCCTCAACCACGCCCGGACGGCAGAGACCGTGGAGAGCCCGGTGCGGTGAGAGCCGCACGCCGGGTTCGGCGAGCGGCACGGAGAAACGGACCGATGGCAACACCGGCACCGCGCTCCGTGCCGACTGAGTGTCAGCGGCGATGCGGTCGATCGGCAGGAGAGTGCCGTCGAGGATGACGAACGCCTTCTCCTGCATCGTCTGCATTGCCTCGGCCAGGGACGGGGCGAGGACGGCCAGGGCGTCGACGGCTTCACGTATGTAGCGGTAGACAGTCGCGATTCCGATGCCGAACCCGGCGGCCAGCTGGGCGTAGGTGTCACCGCACCGCAGGTGGGCCAGGGCGAGCAGTGCCTGTCGCGAGGCGGGAAGGCGTCGCCACCGCGTCCCGATGTGCTGCCGTCTGGCCGTCAGTCGTCCGGTCAGGAACCGCAAGGTGCGGCTGGACAGATCAATCGAGGATGGGTAAACAAGCACGCGAAGCTCCTGGCAGACACGGGTGATCTTGGTCGAGAACCCGTCTACCAGGAGCTTCGTCGTTGTGCAGGACCGTCCAACGCGTGGTCACCACCGCCAGATTGGAAAAGGCTCAATACCTCCGAGGCCCGGTGACACCACTTTTTCGACCGTGATCGACAAGGGGCTCAAGTCATGCCGGGCTCTGAGGCCGGAAGTCCCATTACGGGACCACGAAAACGGTAACGGGACACAGTCATGCCGGGCCCGGAGGCCGGGAGCCCCATTTCGGAGCCGCGAAAAAGGTAACGGGTGGCAGAACCGGTGAACGTCTCCGGCAGCTTCGGCTGCGGCGCGGCGGCCGGAACCGAAGCGGCGGGGGCGCCGTGTGCGGGGTACTTCGCGGCCCCGCGCCGCGAGCACGCCCGCCACCAGAGCGCCGAGCTCAGTGGTCCAGCAGACCGGCCGCGTTGATCCGGTGCAGATGGATGAGCACATCGTGCGAGGGCAGCAGCGATACGGGGTACACCGCGTGATCCGGGTACGAGGTGCCGATGCTGCGGTCGGCCGGGCGACCGCCAGCCAGTTGCGGGCCGCCGCCGGCGCGGTGCGCAGGTCCACCATGTAGTCCCGGTAGCGCACCGCGTCCAGGGTGCGCTCGTTGCTGCCCCGCTCGGCGGGACCGACGGTGTACCGGGTCAGCGCGCCGTTCGGCCCGTCGGCGTTGAACGAGCCCTGGTCGAAGGTGAACCCCACGCTCAGATAGGACGAGCCGATCTTGTCGCGGATGAACGCGCCCTGCATCCTCGGGTACTCCTTCGGGGAGTAGGTGTCGTAGGCGACATGGGCGTTGTGCGCGGAGAGCAGCACCCGGTCCCCGGTGTGCCGCTGCCACCACACCGTGTTGTCCGCCATCACCTGGTCGCGGTAGCGCATGGCCGCGGCGCCCTGGGTGGGCTTGGTGAAGTCGTAGCTGTACCCGGTGGCGGTCTGGTCGATGGCCCGGGCATGCTGCACCGCCCAGGTGTACGCCTCCTGCTCGGCCTTCCCGCCGCCCGGCCGTTGGCCCTGCAACAGTGCCAGCGCCTGCCCGGTGCGCTGCGCCATCTCCTTCCGCTCGGCGATCGGCTTGGCCAGATAGGCGTGGACGTAGGTGTCCACGTCGGTGGTCGGGCGCAGCCCCTGGTACAGAGCGGTGAACTGGGGCAGTAGTGCGGGGAAGCGCTGCCCGACGTACGAGGTCACCCGGTCGTACAGGTCGGGCCCGGCGTAGCCGAAGTCATTGCCCATGAACTGCACAGGGTCGCCGGGGTGCGCCACGTTCCACGAGCGCATCCACTCGATCAGCCGCAGGTATTCCTGGTTCTGCCAGACCTGGTAGGAGTTGCGGAACTCGTCCCGCATGATCTGCCGCGGGTCGCCCTTGCCGTACCGCACATAGTCGTTGAGTCGCTGACCGGTGCTCCAGGGCGCCTCCAGCGCGAAGGTGCGGAAGCCCTTCTCCTGGACCAGATAGCGGAACGCGCGGTGCTTGAAGGAGAAGAACTCGTGTGAACTGTGGGTGGCCTCGCCGATGCCCACGATGGTGGCGTTCCCCACCATCCGCCCGAACGGGCGCAGATCGCGGAAGCCGCCGGTGGGTTCGGTGGACAGCAGCGGATGCGCGACGCGCTCGATGGCGCGCACCGCGTCCTTCTCCTGCGGATCGCCGGGGGTGGCCGGGCCGCGTAGGTGAGCCGCGGAGGTGGTGGCGGAGGCGTGCGTCGGTGCCGGCCCCATCGCCTGGACCGGGGCGGCGGCCACCACCAGTGCGCTGGTGCACAGGGCCGCGGAGACCAGGAGCCTGTTCTGCTTTCGCATTAGTCGTGTCATGGCTTCCAGCGTGGCGAGCGGCCCGGTGATGATCCATCCACCCAGCCCCCGGATCCAGGGGTGGGGCTAGGTCCACCGGGGGCGGGGCTGGATCCACCGGGGGGGGTGGAGGCAGCCCCACCCCGCTGCTTGCTGTGCGCGTGACGCCCTCCGCGCCTCCGACACCCCGGTACGCCCCCTTCCAGGGAAGCAAACCGACCGCTTGGTATGCGCCTCGGTGACGTCCGGCCAAGGGAGTGCTGACAGTGGACACGGTGCGCGGTGCGGGAGTTGTGGTGACCGGGGCGGGCGGCGGGATCGGTGCCGCGCCGGCCCGCCGATTCGCCGCGGAGGGTGCCCGGGTGGTGGTGAACGACCTGGACGAGGCCAAGGCACGCACGATCACCGAGAAGATCGGCGGGACCGCCGTACCCGGTGACGCCTCACATATCGTCCCCGCGGCGAGCGAGGCCCTGGGCGGTGGCATCGACATCTACTGTGCCAACGCGGGCATCGCCCCGGCCGGTGGTCCGGAGGCCGCCGAGGAGATCTGAGCCGACGCCTGGGACGTCAATGTGATGGCGCACATCCGCGCCGCCCGGCAGTTGCTGCCGGCTGGCTGGAGCGCGGATAGTTCACCAGGTCGACGACGACCTGGGCGGCGGATCTCCTGGTCGCGTGGCCGTCGTGCGGGCCGGGCAGGATGACGACGGCTGCCGGTTCGGCGACCGGGTGGGCGATGCGGCAGCCGCACCGCTCCAGCAGGGCGAACATCCTCTGCACGTCTGTGCTGGCCGGGACACCGGACAGATCGACCGTGCGGCGAAGGGACGCGGCGGCGGCCAGCAGCGGCAAGGCCGCGTTCTTCGAGCCGTCTACGGCCACGGTGCCCGCCAGCGGACGGCCGGGCCGGACCGTGACGGTATCGGTGCTGGTCACATCGGTGGGAACAAGCGACATCAGGAGCCTCCGGACAGGTCAGCGACGGTTCTGAAGTGCGGTCGCGCTGTGCTTGCTGATAGGGGCGGCCTGGCCGCCGGCACCGTGTGCGGCAGCGGCCAGGCCGCGAAGGGCACCGCCCCGAAGGGGGAGGCGGGGCGGTGCCTGCCGCCCGGCCCGGAGACTTCCGGGGCGGGCGGACCCGGAAGCAGACGCCCGCCCTTGAGAGGGCAGCGGCATCAACTCCCGGAAGGAAACAGGTGGTCTGGCCGTTCAAGCGGCGGCGAACTCCGGGCAGAGCAGGGTGCAGGTGACCTGCTTGCCGACCGGGGTCGGCTGAACCGACCAGCCGGGCGCGAGCGCGTCGAGAATCCACAGGCCCCGGCCGGTCTCCGCGTCCGTGTTGTCCGGCGACTGCGGCCCCCGGGCGGGCATCTCGGCGGGCTCCGGGTCATGCACCTGGACCACGACGCGTCCGAGCATGTGGAAGACCTGGACGACCACCGGTGTCCATGGACCGCACAGCCTGACCGCGTTGCCGACCAGTTCGCCGGCCACCAGCCGGGCCGTCTCCGCGACCTCCTCGCCGGCTCCGCACCCGCAGACCGTCTTGAATACGACGGCCCGCATCTCCTTCAGATACTCAGCACTGGCACTCATGTGTAAAGCGAACCCACCCGCACGGTGCACCAGATAGAAACCGCAGGCAGCCTGCGGACCGTACGACGCACTGCGCTGGTCATCGCGCATGGCGTGCTCCCCAGTCGACAGGGCGGGCAGCCGGATGGAACCGGCCGGGACTCGCGCTGTGGGTCGGCACGTCGGCCCCCGAAGGCGCGAAAGGCCCCGGGAAGCCGGCGCAAGACAAAGGCATATGACACGAAGGGCAATCGAGCCATCGCACTTCGCAACCGGGATTCAGCATGCCTCGCGCATCACGGGTTGGGCAACATGCCCAATCGAGATTCCTCAGATTGGTTGTCCATGCCGCTGGCAGAGTCCACACTGGCGCCATGGCATGGAAGAGGAACCCTGCCCCCAAATCCGTCTACCGCCGTCAACTCTCGTCTCGTCTCAAAGAGTTACGGGATGAGGTAGAGCTGACGATGGCCGAAGTCGCGAAGACCGTAGAGATCAACCAGGGAACGCTCAGCCGGATCGAGTCCGGCGACCGCGGCACGTCCCCGGTCCTGGTGAAGGCGATGCTCGACTGCTACGGCGTCACCGACACCGCCGTCCGGGAGGACATCTTGGACCTGGTCCGTGCGGATCAGGCACACAAGCAGAAGTGGTGGCGCAAGTACTCGGCGGTCATCAACACCACCCAGTACGGCGGCTACCTCGAACTGGAGGCCGGCACGACATCCCTGCGGTCCTACGAACCACAGCTGATCCCCGGCCTGTTGCAGACTGCCGACTATGCGCGGAAGGTCATCGCCGCGATGCGGGTCGACCTGGACGCGAAGCAGATCGAGGCCTTGGTGGATGTGCGGATGAACCGCCAGGCCCTGCTGGAGGGGGAGAGCGCACCCAAGCTGTGGGTGGTGATCGACGAAGCCGCCATACGACGCATGAGCGGATCACCCACCGCCCTCAAAGGCCAGCTCGAGCGCCTGCTCGAAGTCGAGCCGCGGACCAACATCACCTTGCAGCTTCTACCGTTCGACGCCGGGTTCCATCCCGGGTTGTACGGGTCGTTCATGCTCATGGGTTTCCCCGAGCCCAACCCCGACCTCGTCTGGGTAGAGAATCTGACCAACTCGGTGTACTTCGAGGGATCGGAGGATGTGGGGCGCTACACCGAGGTCTTCGACCACCTGCGGGCCACGGCCCTCGGCCCACCCGAGACCCGCAGCCGCATCAAGAGCATGATCAAGGAGCTGTAAGTGAGCAACACCAAGCCCAACCCCGCCGAGCTGGACTTCTCCGGCGTCACCTGGGAGAAGAGCCCGTTCAGCGGGGGCAACGACAACTGCGTGGAATTCGGTGCGATCGGCGACCTGGTCGCTATGCGCGACTCCAAGCGACCCGAGCAAACCCCGCTCGTGTACACCCGCAGCGAGATCGCGGCCCTCCTCGCCGGCGCGAAGGCCGGAGCCTTCGACCACCTGGCCTGAGACACCCCCGACCGACCGTGAGGCCGAAGAGGAAAGACGGCGGCCGACCTCAGCGTTAGTGAGGTCGGCCGCCGTCGTCATTTTCCCAGACCGAGGCAAGTG
The DNA here is from genome assembly GCF_044741025.1 of Streptomyces sp. NPDC088246. Lineage (NCBI taxonomy): Bacteria > Bacillati > Actinomycetota > Actinomycetes > Kitasatosporales > Streptomycetaceae > Streptomyces > Streptomyces sp. NPDC088246. The sequence goes on along the minus strand of NZ_JBIURV010000069.1, from coordinate 15,308 downwards.
TGCAGGTGAAGCCTGCGTCTTAAGTGGTCGGCTCCGGAAGTCCTTCGGGGGTTGATCACGCTGCCAGGGCGGCGGAGGATTCTTCTTGTCGGTCGGCGGGTGTGTGTCGGTCGGGCCGGGCCAGTAGATCGTCCAGGTCGGTGGTGGCGAACTTCCACTGGAACGGCTGTGCTGTGGCGTTGTAGCGGTCTTCGAATGCTCGGAGCCGGTCCCGGACCTGGGTCAGGTCCGTGAAGTCGTTGGGTTGGACGACCTTGCGTTGGACGATGGAGAAGAAGATCTCGATCTGGTTCGTCCAGGAGGCGTGGACGGGGTGTGGACCATGACCGCGTTCGGAAACGCTGTGGTCAGGCGGTCGATGGCCTTCTGCCCCCGGTGGGAGGAGCCGTTGTCGACGATCCAGAAGACGCGTCTGGCGCTCGTGTAGGGCTCCGTGGTCATGACCTGGGTGACCAGGTTCATGAAGGGGACGATGCCGGTCTTCGGCTCGCAGCGGCCGAAGACCTTGGCTCGGTGGACGTCGTAGGCGGCCAGGTAGGCGAGAGCGCCGCCGCGCTGGTACTCGTGGTTGACGCGCATCGCTCGCGCCTGGCCCGGGGGCAGGGTGGGATGGCAGCGGCAGCGGGCCTGGATGGAGGTCTTCTCGTCGCTGGAGATGACGTACTCGTCCTCGCCCAGCGGTTCACCGTCGAAGGTAGGGGCGTACAGGTCCAGCACGCGGGTGGCCTTGGCCTGGAAGTCCGGGTCGCGGATGAAGATCCAGGACCGGTACTGCCAGGGCTTGATCGCGTCGGCCTTGAGCCAGCGACGCACCGTGGAGGCCGACATGGCCGGGGCGATGGCCCTGGCGACCACCTCGCGGGCCAGTTCCGGACACGACCAGCGTGACAGCGGGGTGCCGGTCTCGGCGGGTAACTGGCAGGCCAGCGCCTTGACTTCGGCGACCTGCAGCGGCGTGAACGAGGGCGGCCTGCCCGAGCGCTTGCGGTCGGCGAGGGCAGGCAGGCCGCCGGCGGCGAACCGGAGCCGCCAGGTACGCACCGTGTCCACGTGCATCCGCGTCTGCGCGGCTATCCGGGTGTTGGAACGCCCCCGAGCCGCCAGCAGCACGATGGTTGCCCGCTGCCGGGCCTGATACGGGGTCTTGTGACCGTATGCCGTCTTCTTCAGTCGGCGGCGCTCGGAGGCGGTCAGGACGACGGGCACGGCAGGGGCGACGAGCACGGGAAGGGGCAGCCGATCCTACGGGGGACGGTGGGGGAACAGGCGGGAACCCCCGTTCGACCGCCAGACGAACTGATCGGTACGACCACTGCTTCCATGAGGCTCCGCCAGTGGGCCATCGATCAGCGACAACAGGGGCGCGCGGAGCTGCGCGAGTCCAGAAGGCGCCGGCCCGCGCCTCCCGCATAGCGCAGCCCCCGTGCCCCCTGGGTTACCCGGGTACCTACCTACTGGGCGGGCCTCGTCCTCAGTCCTTCAGCATCACCAGCGGCAGGCCGCTGTCGCTCCACGCGCCACCCGTCTCGTCGACCTGGTAGCGGTCGGCCTCCAGGTCCGTGGCGAAGTGCTCCAGGAACTCCCGCAGACCGGCGGTCTCGTACCGGGCCCGCCAGCCCTCGTGCGACCAGTCGATGACCTGACCACGGCGCTCCGGGGTGGGCGGATCCAGATCGATGCAGATCACGTCACCATTGCCGATCCCGATGAAGGGGATCCACCCGGCGGACCAGGAGATGTCCCGGCGGATCACGCCGTCCTCCTCCCGCTCGTCCCAAGGCGGGTCTCCGGCGTCAACGGCCCGCTGGCGCCAGTCGTCCACCATCTCGCCGAGCGAGTAGAGCGCGGCGTGCCAACCGATCAGGACCCCCGGCAGACCGTCGTGGCAGCGGTAGGAGTCCCTGACATCCTCCGGGAGCTCCACCCCCATCACGGCCTCCACTGCCTCGATCTCCTCCTCGGTGGCACCGGGCGGTATCGCGGCCAGCACCCTCGGGGCGATCCGCCCGAGCACGGTCTCGATCCGCGCCCATATCTGCTGCATCGGGAATCCCCTCCGTCGTGACGAGGACCGGAACTTAGCACCGGCCACTGACGATCGTCCGGGCAACCGTCTCCTCCGCGTCGGTCATGTCCGACGGATACCGGCGCACCCGCTCGGGTGATCGGCCGTGTTCCCGTACAGGTGAGGTGTCCGGTCGCATTGTGCTGTCACTGGCTAGACGCACCTGTTCACGAAACGCCCGCCGCTCAGCGGCCAGGCCCCCACCCTGCGCGTACCGCATACCCCCGGGGTCGACGTCCCGGGCGTCGCGGCCGTCCTCGACGCTCCGCGCAGCGCGATCGTCCAGCCCAGTCCGGTTCACGGCGGCATCACCGCCGACCCGGCCGCGGAACTGGACCGACTGATGCGCCGCTACGTGCGCTGACCTCGGGATTCGTCCCGCCGGTCGTCCTCGGGCTGCCGCCGCCTCCCTCGAGAGCCGGCGGCAGCCCCGTCGTCGTGCGGAAAACCATTTCAGATACAGACCTGTATTTGGATACAGTCTCGTATCCGACGACGCATCAGGAGGCGATCACCATCACCAGGCGACTCACCCGGCAGCAGAGCCGGGAACTCACCCGCGAGCAGCTGCTGCAGGCCGCGGCCGAACTCTTCGCCGAGCACGGCGTCAACGGCACCTCGGTCGAGCAGATCGTCGAGCGCGCCGGCTACACCCGCGGCGCTTTCTACGGCAACTTCGAGGGCAAGCACGAACTCGTCCTGGCCCTGCTGGAGCAGCGCACCCAGCACGAGCTGGAGGAGATGCAGGAGATCAGCCGCGACGCCGGGTCGTTCGACAGCCTGATGGAGCACCTGAGGTCCTGGTACCGCCAGCGCGACGAGACCCTCGGCAGCTGGCTCGCCCTGCGCACCGAGCTCTGGCTCTACGGCCTGCGCGACCCGGAGCTGCTGCCGGTGCTCGCGGACCGCGAGCGGCGTTCGCGCGCCGCGCTCGCCCAGGCGCTGGAGCAGGGCTTCGCCGCCCGCTCGGTGGCTCCCCCGGCCCCGGTCGAGTTCCTGGCCCTCGTCCTGTACTCGCTGGGCGACGGCCTGTCCATCCAGCGCGTGCTCTCCCCCGAGGACAGCGACATCGACACCGTCGCGAACGCCATCGAGCTGCTGATGCGCTCGTGGGGCGCGCTGTCCCGGAACCCCGCGCCCGCCAAGGAAGCCTCCCGCCCGTCCCCCGGGCATCCGACCACCAAGGGCCGGACGCCATCGATCGAGAAGCCGGAGAAGAACCCATGAGCAGCAAGGCAGGGCAGGCGGAGCAGCCGACCGCCGGACCGCCTGTCGCCTCCGACGCCCCCGCGCCGGACCCGAAGCGCTGGCTCGCGCTGGCCGTTCTGCTGGTCGCCACCTTCATGGACCTGCTGGACGTCAACATCGTCACCGTGGCGATCCCGACCATCCAGGGCAACCTCGGTGCGTCGGCCGTCGTCATCCAGGCGGTGACCGCCGGCTACACACTGTCCTTCGCGGCCATCCTGATCACCGGTGGCAGGCTCGGCGACATCTTCGGCCGCAAGCGGATGTTCATGACCGGTGTCGCCGGGTTCGTCGTGGCCTCCGCCCTGTGCGTGGCCGCGCAGAACTCCGAGATGCTGGTCGCCTCCCGCATCCTCCAGGGTGTGGCCGCCGCGATCATGGTCCCGCAGGTCCTGGCGATCATCCACGTCACGTTCGCCCCGCAGGAGATCGGCCGCGTCGTCAGTCTGTACGCGGGCATGATCGGCCTGGCCATCGTCGCCGCCCCCATCCTCGGCGGCGCCCTGGTCGACTGGAGCCCGCTCGACCTCGGCTGGCGCAGCATCTTCGTGGTCAACCTGCCGGTCGGCGCGGCCGCCCTGATCGGGGCCGCGAAGTGGATGAAGGAGTCGAAGTCCCCGCACGCGATGCGGCTGGACCTGATCGGCATGCTGCTCGCGATCGTCGGGCTGCTCCTGCTGATGCTGCCGCTCATGCTCGGCCGTGAACTCGACTGGCCCGCCTGGAGCATCACCTGCCTGTTCGGCGCCGCGCCCGTCATCGTGGGCTTCGTCTTCTACGAGCGGTACAAGACCCGCAAGGACGGATCCCCGCTGGTGATCCTCTCCCTGTTCCAGGTCCGCGCGTTCGGCGCCGGCGTCGCGGCGCAGATGCTCTTCAGCGCCGTCCCGGCGGGCTTCTTCCTCAGCTGGACGCTCTACCTCCAGGGCGGCCTGGGCTGGTCGGCGCTGCACACCGGTCTGACCGCGATCCCGTTCTCGCTCGGGGTCCCGATCGTCGGCACGATCGCGGTGCGCACGCTCTTCCCCCGGTACGGGCGGTACACCCTGGTGGCGGGCGCCCTGATGATGATGCTCGGCATCGCCTCCTACGCCTGGGTCGCGAACCACGCCGGGAGCGGCATAACCTCCTGGCACGCCGTCCCGTCCATGCTCCTGCTCGGCTCCGGCATGGGTCTGCTGATGGCCCCGCTGACCGGTCTGATCCTGCGCGAGGTCAAGGCGCAGGAGGCGGGCGCAGCGTCCGGCATCATCAACGCGACCGGTCAGCTCGGCGCGGCCCTCGGCGTGGCGATCATCGGCGGGGTCTTCTTCTCCGCCCTGGCGAGCAACGCGGGCCCGCAGGCCGACAAGGTCATCCCGGCCGTCCAGCCGGTGGCACCGGCCCAGGCCGGGGCGATCCGCAGCTGCGCGACCGACTCGCTCGGCCAGGCCGACCTGACCAAGGTGCCGGAGAGCTGCACCACGCTGCTCGCGAGCGCCCCGGGCACCAGTCAGGACTCCGGCGCCGACGTCAAGACGATCGGCACCACCCTCGGCGAGATCCGCTCCAAGACCTTCATCGCCACCTACAGCGAGGCTCTGTACTGGGCGGCCGGCGGCCTGGTGCTCGTCACCGGCCTGCTGTTCCTCCTGCCGCACCGGACGCACCGGCCGGAGCAGAAGTGAGCCTCGGTGGCCGAAGGGGTGTTCGCCCCCGGCCGCTAGGCTGACCTGCTGCCCTGTCATCGACCGACGTGCGGTCAACTCCACCGCGCGCTCCCGGAACGCGGGCCGATGACCGAATCCCCACCTGGAGAACCACAGTTATGAGCGGTACAACCTACCAGGTCATCACACACGGCAAGTTCGCCGAGCTCACGGATGAACAGCGTGCGCCCCTGATCGCCCAGGCGGGCGAACACGACCTGTTCAAGGCCCGGTTCACCGAGGAGGGCACCGTCACCTACGAGCCGGCCCTACTCACCTTCACCTTCCGGGTCCTCATCCCGGCGACCGAGGAGGACACCGAGGACCTCGTGCTGGGCCAGGCCGAGGAACTGGCCGCGGCCGCCATCCGCAAGCTCGGGGGCGAGTACCGCGACCTCCGGTCGGTCTCCACCGACCTGTCCAAGATCAAGGTCAAGCGGAAGGGCCGCTGAGCCCCTGACGGAACCGGCCCCTGCCGGGCGCACGGGCCGGGCAGGCTTCAGAAAGGATGCGTTCCCTCTCATGACACCCGAACAACTCGCCATCGAGCTGGCCGATCCGGTGCTGCGCCGGGTCTTCTCGGCGGCCGCCCTCGGCGCGTCGACCTCCTCGGAGGTCCTCTCCGTCTCGGGGCTCGGCGCACCGCAGGCCGCCCCGGCCATCGGCCGGCTCGTCCGCAGCGGACTACTCGTCCAAGGGCGCGGCTCGCTGGCCCTGGACGACGACGCCCTCGCCGCGGCCGCGGAGACCGCCGCCCGGCGTGTGGCGGAGGAGACGGCGGCCGACCAGCCCGACCCGCAACTGCGCGGCCACATCCGCGGCGGCGTCCTGGTCAACGTGCCGGAGCAGGACGCCGACGCCCGTCGCGCGGTGCTCGGGCACGTCGCCGGGAGCACCTTCGCCGTCGGCGACGACTACGACGAGCGGACGGTGACCGACCGCCTGCAGCCGTGGTGCGTGGACGGCACACTGGACGCCGTCTCGCTGCGGCGCGCCCTCGTCGACGACGGACTCCTGGCCCGCGAGTCCGGACGCTACCGGCTCGCCGCCCCGGGGGCAGCGCCGGATGAAGACCACGGAAGGCCCCGCCCACTCGGTGGTTTCTAGGGGGTAGTTGCAACACGTGGTCGGTTTGATCAGGCCGCGAGCAGTTTATGCAGGCGCTCGGCTGGGGTTTCCCAGTCGAGCGTTTTGCGTGGGCGGCCAGAGCCGGAAGTATTCCTCCCGCTCACGGACCAGGATCCTTCGCCCCTGAGCCACCGTCCGGTTCTTCCGGATCTCGAACATCGCCCCGCTTGAGCTGGGGTGTTGCAACGGTCTCCAGTACTGCAACCGCACTTGATCACGGTTGACTTGGCGAGTGATTGATCTCGGGGTGGGGCAGGTCGAGGAGTGGAAGGCAGCGCTGGCGGGGTTGCACGCCCGCTTCGCGTCGCGCTTCACCAGATCGGAGCCGCGCGGGCGGGCGCTGGAGTACATGGCGGGACTGATCGCCCCGCTGGAACGCAAGAACGGCTGGTCGCTGGCGGAACGGGCCGGCGAGGGCTGCCTACGACGCCTGTGGACCGACGAGTTGGACACGCCGCTGGCACTGCTGCGTGAACCGACCGGCGCAGAACCCGATCTCCGCTTCGCCTTCGCCTCCATCGAACTCGCAGCGATCGGTGACTTCCTCGTCATCGCAGGGCCGCCCGCGGAGCGTGCCCGCTATTCCAACGCCAGCGCCACCGTGATCGTCGACGACCTCGATACCCTGACCAAGGCGCTCGCGACCGCCGGCGCCGAGATCACCACACCGGAAAGCACCAGCACCACCGGGCGTTCCTGTACGCGCGCCATCGCGGTGGCGCAGAGGTCGAGTACGTGGAATGGGTCCCGGAGTTGGTGGAGCGCATCGTGCAGGCACCTGGGCTTGCCTCCTTCGGGGGCTGGGCCTCCATGTCGAGAGACGCGGGCCACATAGCGTTCTGCAGGATCTCCCGGCAGCGATGCCAGGCGCGGGGCAGGAGGTGTCCATAGATGTCGACGGTGACCTTGATGGACCTGTGGCCGAGCCAGCGGGAGACGCCTCGACCGGCTCGCCCGGCGCGCCAACCGCAAGGTCCACGTCATCGTCGACCGGCAGCCGGTCCACCGCAGCAAGGCACCACCCGCCTGGCTCACCGAGAACGCCGAACGCATCGAAGTGCACCTGATGCCCGGCTACAGCCCCGAACTCAACCCCGTCGAGCTGCTCAACGCCGACCTGAAACACCACGTCAACGCGGCCCGCGCCACCTCGCTCGACGACCTCGCCGCGAAACCTGCTGGTTCCTGCGCCGCAGACAGCGCCAGCCTCACATCGTCTGCGGCTGCTTCGGAGCCCGACACGTCCGATACACAATCCAGTAGAAATCCCATCAGTTCCAACTCAATATTTACAGCTGTCAAGTTCTGGTGCTCGTCGTACCGGTGTTGCCTGTTCTGTCACGTAAGGCACGTGATCCTGCATAGACCGATCGGACAGGACCGCGTTGCCCCTTTCGGGTGAAATGGTACCCTGCCCGTTGACGCAGTCTCTTGTCAGTGGGCTACTTCGCGTAACGAACAGTTGTGGCGGTCGACGACAGGCCGGCCTGAAGGGCTCCCATCGTCGACCCGATGATTCAAGGAGTCCCTTATGGCGGTCTCACCGAACCAGGGATCCACCGGCGGCGGCGACGCAGTGACCCTCACCGGCAGCCACTTCACCGGCACCACCGGCGTGCGCTACGGCTCCAGCCTGGCTCCAAGCTTCACGGTCGTCAGCGACACCACCACCGCCACCATCACCCCTTCCGGCCATGGCCCCGTGCCCGTCTCCGTGACAACCCCCGGAGGAACGGGAGTTGTCGGCGACTTCTTCTACCTGCCGCCGCTCTCCTTCCGCCTCGCCCCGCCTCCCGCGGGCCCCCTGGCAGGTGGCAACACGGTGATTCTCACCGGCCTTGGCCTCTACACCACGAGCGAGGTCCGATTCGGTACGCAGGTCGCCGAATTCACTGTGGACTCCGACGGCCAACTCACCGTGACCGTTCCCGCGTCGGTCTCCGCGGGCCCGGTGACGGTCACCGTACGCAGCAGGGGCGGAATCGCTGGCGGAGTCACCTACACCTACCTCGACTCACCTTCCGTCACCGTCGTCACCCTCGACTCAGGACCGGTGGACGGCGGCAATCTCGTCGTCATCACCGGGACCGCGTTCTCCTACACCACCGGCGTCGCCTTCGGTGGCACGGCCGCCCTCTCCTACCGGATCGCCTCGGACACCGAGATCGACGTCGTGGTACCAGCCGGCGTGCTCGGCTCGGCCGATGTCGCGGTCACCACCCTCGGTGGCACCACAACCGCCTCGTCCGTCTATACCTATCTGGGACGCTACGCGGTGCTGGGTGGACAGTCGGTCACCAACACGGGCCCCTCAAGCGTCACCGGAGACCTAGGAGTGAGGCCAGGAGTGTCCATTACCGGATTCCCGCCCGGCCAGGTGAACGGAACCATCCACAACGCGGACGCGGACGCCGCTTTGGCCCACGCCGATCTGATCGCGACGTACGACAACGCCGCCGGCCGGATTCCGGACGCCGGGATCTCCGGAGACCTCGGCGGTCTGACGCTGACCCCCGGCGTCTACAACGCGGCCTCTTCCATCGGGCTCACCGGCACGCTCACGCTGGATGCCCAGGGCAACCGCAACGCCGAATGGATCTTCCAAATCGGATCGACCCTGACGACTGCAACCGCAAGCAGCGTGCTCCTCACCAACGGCGCCACGGCCCGCAATGTCATCTGGGAGATTGGAAGTTCAGCAACCCTAGGCACCGACACCGCCTTCGTAGGCAGAATCCTGGCCGCGATCTCGATCACTGTGAACACCGGTGCAACCGTCAACGGCCAGACCCTGGCCCGTGACGGGGCCGTATCCATGGACACCAACACAATCGCCCGCCCCTGGTGAAGGACCGACACGCCCCGAGAGACGCGGCAGCCGCCTGAGACAACCAGGACCCTGCTCAGGTCGCGCCTGTTCCCGTAGGGGCGACCCGACCGCCACACGGGGTGAGCGGCGGCCGGCACGTGCCGCATGACGCGGGTTGCTGGTTCTCCGATCGGATCACGCGGCGCAGGCTGGTCCGCGTCGCGGCGAGATCGTCTTCCGTCGCGATCAGCTGGCCCTGCAGTTCGTTGCGCGCCCGTTCCTGGGCGAGGGCGTCTTCGAGGCGCTGGTTGGCGACGGTGAGTTCGTCGACGCGGGCGCCGAAGTCGGCGGCGCCGACCTGGTGGATCTGCTGGCCCGGGGCGCGGCGCAGGGTGGCCTTGAGGTGTTCGATTTCCTCGCGCAGCCGTCGGTTGTCCTCTCGGGTGATCCGCGGGTGGGTCGTGCGCCCCTGGAGGGTATATCCAGGGGCGCAGTTTCCTCACGAACGTGAGACTTTGCTTCTCAGAAGCCGCCGACGTTGCAATACAGCCATGAGGACGAGCGGATGTTATCGACCCTTGTGACTGTCGCCGTTGTGGCCGTTACCCTTCAGTCCCTTGTCCCCCTTCGATCCCTTGTCTCCCTTCGGCCCTTTGTCCCTCTTCGGTCCCTTGTCTCCCTTCGACCCTTTGTCCCTCTTCGGCCCCTTGTCTCCCTTCGGTCCCTTCGGTCCGGGAGGCCCGGGAGGCCCGGGAGGCCCGCTCGGTCCGGGAGGCCCTGTGGGACCGGTGGATCCGGTCGGCCCAGGAGGCCCAGGCGGGCCGGTGGATCCGGTCGGCCCAGGAGGCCCAGGCGGGCCGGTGGATCCGGTCGGCCCGGGAGGCCCAGGCGGGCCTGTCATGCAGACCGCCCTCGTGATGACGTTGTCGTCCAGCGTGACCGCACCATTGCGCGCCAGCGCCCGGCCCTCGATCGCCGCGTTGGTGTTCACCGTGATGGACGTCAGGGCCAGGATGTTGCCCTTGAAGAAGGAATTGGTGGCGAGGGTGGCGGAACTCCCCACCTGCCAGCACACGTTGCAGGCCTGCGCTCCGTTGACGAGCAGGACGTTGCTCGCCGGGGCCGTGATCAGAGTGGAGGCGATCTTGAAGATGAAGACGGCGTTGGGGTCACCCTGGGCGTCGAGAGTGACAGTCCCGGTGAGATTCAGCGACGACGAAGCGCTGTAGACGCCGGGCGTCAGAGTGAGTCCGCCAATGTCGCCCGGGGGGCAGGGTGGCGGTGGTTGCCCTGCTGACCGCGTCGTTGCATCCACTGCCACGGATGAGTCCTTTCTTGTCACCGTTGGCCTCAATCGCCAGGCTTCCTGGCGTCTGAGGTGAGCTCCGGTCAGGTCACAGGACACCGCACTAGCGACGAGATCTCACAGACGTGTGACGCACCGTCACTCACCTACAGAAATAGCTCATATCCATGCAAAGAGGTCTTTATCGGGGCCAAAGGAGTTGCGGTGGCGGGGCATTCGCCCTATAGACGGATTCCGACAGAGCAACCAGGCCGTCGACGCAGCAGGATTCCGAGCACAATCACGCCGTCAACCCTGACCCTGGTTGGGGTAGTACAGCAGCGCAGTACCGCAACCCCAGCAACCGCCCCGTCCGGCAGCGTCCTGTTCCCCCGAGACGCGGACGGAGGTGATGGCTGGTGGGCGCGAATCGAGGTGGGGCCCGCCGAAAGGCCGGAAGGGGCCCAGCGGCAGACTCCTCGGTTTCTGAGGGGCGAAGGTCAGGCCGCGTCCCATTGGTGGGCGCGGCTCCCGCCACTCCACCATCTGGGGATCGTCGATCAGGGTCTCCGGGGCCGGGAGACCGGCACGGCGGAGGAACTCAATCAGGTCGTGATCATCGTGGGCGAGGCCGAGGATGTGGCCGTACGCGGTGACGCGGCGGCCGCCGGACGGCGACGACCGGTGCACGACTATCGGTACAGCAGCCACGTTATTGAGGGGCGGATCGGCGCCCGAAGAAATGCCACCTGCCCCGCCCACCACTGTCCGGGGAGACAGGGCGGTCGTCGTGGGGCCGCTCGTTTTCCCGCGCATGCGCAGTCTCCGCACGGGGGGTCTCGCGTTGACTTATCGTGTCTTCGCGATCCGCGGCTGGCTCGCGACAGGGCTCTCTGAGGCCCCGGCGCGAGGTTCTGAAATGGTGGGACGGGCGGCGCACAGCGGCCACGAGCAAGCTCAGCCCGAACAACGCCAGTGCCCCGACGGCGATGCCGTAGAGGAACAGCGTGCCGGTGGAACCGGTCACGTGATATCCGAATACCGAGAAGTCGTCAGTGAGGTGGTGAGCGCTGCCACCGTTGGTGAGAATGCCGACCACGGCGACGACTGCCGCGGCGATCAGGATGATGAGCCCCAGGATGACGATCACGACGTACTCCGGGAATTGCGGCGTGTATCCAGAATAAGTCCGTTTAGAAAGTGCGAAGCGTCAGATCCATGACGTCAGGCTTGGGCCAGGGCGGCGTCCTCGGCGATCAGACTCATCGCCTGATCGCGAGAGGTAGCTCGTTCAGCCGACAGCAGGGCTCGTCGACACTGCACCGCTCGCCCTCAGCTGTCACGGTTGGCCGAAGGCCGCATCATCGCCGTCACACTCGATATGCCGCCCCGCCCTGGGCGCCTGGGCGGACGCCGATCTTCACCAGGCGCCAGGGCGGGACGCGTAGTCGTCGGGTCTGGCAGCCTGCAACCCTGCACAAGCAGTCCAGCCGGGGTCACCCTCACGGACGGTAGGGCGGGCACCGCCGTGCAGGCAGTCTGGCAGTCTTCCGGTCCTCGCCCGTGCCACTCCCCCGGGAAGGGCGCGCTCGTCGTGCGACCTGGTGGCGCCAGGGCGTCGAGGTGGAGACAGGGGGACTGCGGCTGCACAGGTGAGCACGCGTCCGACCTGCGGTACGGCGGGCCCTTGCTTGACCTTGCTGGTCAATTTGTCAGTGAGGCAGGCAGGGAGGACGATTAACAAGGGGTCGGGGCTGATGCGTGATCGGAGAAAACCGTGATCGTCATCGGAGTCGTTCTGCTGATTGTGGCCTTCTTGGCCAAGATCACCATTCTGTGGACGGTCGGGATCATTCTGATCGTGATCGGGGCGATCTTGTTCCTGCTGGGAAGCCTGGGCCACGCGGTCGGCGGACGACGGCACTACTGGTAGAAGCTGCCGCACCCCGCTGTGCGACAACCGCAGGCGTGGGTGCTTGTACCGCCCCCCTTCGAGGTGAGCGGCAGCGTGGCCCCGGGCGACCGCAGCCTGCGGCCGGTGCCGGCTTGCCTGGTACGCCCAGTTTGGGACCTGTGGGGCAGGAGCGGCCGCAGTGTACGGGGGCTCTCTCGACTGGACGAGCGGAGGACCCAATGTCCCCTATTGTCATCATCATTGCCGTCGTGCTGGTGCTTCTCTTGTGCACGGTGGCAGCGTGGATGGTTACCACGCGCCGTCGGAAGCTGCGGGAGCAGTTCGGCCCGGAGTACGAGCGGGCAGTGGAAGCCAAGCACGGTCGCCGGGCGGGCGAGCGTGAGCTGCGCGAGCGCGAGGAACGCCACGACGCGCTGGACATCAAGCCACTACCCGCACCTGTCCGCGACCGCTACACCCAGGACTGGACCCGGGTGCAGGAGACGTTCGTCGACCGGCCCGACGACGCGGTCCACGAGGCGGACCGGCTCGTGACCACGCTCATGAGCGAACGCGGGTACCCGACCAAGGGGTACGAGCAGCAGCTGAAGGACCTGTCGGTCGAACACGGGCGCACGCTGGAGCACTATCGCGCCGCCCATGAGGTCAACGACCGCAGCAGCCGCCATCAGGCGACCACGGAGGAGCTGCGGGGCGCGATGGTGCACTACCGCGCGCTGTTCGGGGAACTGCTCCACAACGGCGACCGGCCGCGCGAGGGCCAGGCGTGAGGCCCGCAGTCGGCGACTGGAGGATGACGAGCTGGCCCAGTCGACGCCCGGCCGCAACACGTGACGGACGGAAGTGAAGCGATGCGCAACCAGGACACACCCCAGCGGGACGAGGGCGTTCCGTCCACGGAGGACCTGACCGGTGCCCGGCAGGACCCCGGAGACGAAGCGCCGGGCTTGGCTGACGCCCCACCGGAGTACCCCGGGGAGGCCACGACCACCGACACGGAGGGCCGGGAGGAAAGCGGCGGCCGGGCATCCGCCAGTGAACGCCGCGACGCAGAACTGGCCGAGGAGAACGAACCCTTGCTCGGGAATGAGCAGGCGGAATTCCGCGCCAGGTGGCAGAAGATCCAGGGCGAATTCGTCGACGACCCCAAGAACGCCGTCAACGCAGCCGACCAGTTGGTCGCCGAGACGATGCAGGCACTGGCCACGACCTTCTCCGAGCACAAGCGAGGTCTCGAAGGCCAGTGGCAGCGCGGTGAGGAGGTGGCGACCGAGGATCTGCGCGTTGCGCTCCAGCGTTACCGCTCATTCTTCAACCGCTTGCTCAGCACCTGACCAGCCCGGCCGCCGCCACGCCCGCAGACCGCTGGCTGGCCACCCTCCCGATGCACTGGCAGATCACTCACAAAGGACGGCCGACCATGAGTATCGCCAAGAAGATCGCCCACAAAGCCGAAGCGGTCAAAGGCGGCGCCAAAAAGGCTGCCGGCCGCGGAACAGGTAGCCGGCGTCTGCAGGCGGAAGGACGCGGCGACAAGGTCAAGGGCAACATCAAGCAGGCTGGGGCGAAGATCAAGGACGCCTTCAAACACTGACCATTGCGCCCCTCGACCCGACCCGCAGGGGCTCTACGCGTGGGTGCGGCGCTCCAGGGCATGCTGGCGGGTGACTTTGGTCAGTTCGTGCCAGAAAGGGGCGGCGGTGAGGTAGAGGCCGAGGACGGAGATGATACCGAGCGAGATGTCGACGCTGATCCGGCCCTGTTTGGCCCAGTAGACGTCCTTAAGGTCCAAAAGGAGGGCGAATTCGTCGGCGATGAGCGCTGTTCCGGCGCCGTAGGCCGCCCCGACGCCGGGATGTCCGACGTATTGTGCATCACCCCGCACGGCGACCAGTCCGACGCCGGCCAGTGCGGCGATACCGAAGTTGTAATGGTGCATGTGGGTCCCGCTCGACGTAGAGACGTTGCCCCAGGGCAGTCGGCCGCTGCGGATGCCGTGAGTGATCAGGCGTGCGCCCCCGAAGGTGGCCCCGAAGAAGAGCCAGGTCGCAAGGAGGGAGCGCTGGGTTGGGTCGGTGTGCTCGTCCAAGGTTTCCCGCCACCGCCGCAGCAGCCCTGGACCCCGCTCACGGCGCTCGTCATCTCCGCGCTGTTCCGCGTTCTCGCGCATCGGACCAACCTCCTCGTCACGTTTCGCGGTGCCTTTCGTCCCTGACCTCATACCACCTCAAAGGGCAATACACCTAGGCCAGACGGGCACCTCGAGAACTCCTCCGCCTCTTCGACAGCCTGAGCGTTCGGCGGGAGACGAACGCCGCTGTCCGATGCTCAGCCCAGCCGGGTCAGGTCCGGCCGCAGCCGCTTCCAGACCGGATGGCGCAGACGGCCGGCGGCGGTCCACGCGAAGACGGCGACTTCCGCAACCAGCCGCGGTTCGACCCAGTGCGCGTCAGCCACCCGGACCGGGTCAGTGAACGGCGACTCGGTGCGAGCGATGACCGCCAGGTACGAGGCGAGTTCGCCGCGCTCACGTTCGGACATCCCCGAGCTCACCGACCCTACGTACCGCAGACCGTCAGGCGTGTCCACGCCGACCAGAACCGCGCCCGGCATGCCCCGGGGTGCACCGCGGCTCTGTGTCCAGCCGCCGATGACGACGTCCACGGTCTCCGCCCTCTTGGTCTTGCGCCTTAACTGCACCAAGTTTCGTCGGCAAGCACTGCGGCTGACTGCCGGCCGCCGTTGCCGTGGCATTACTGTCCCCGCTCTGTTGCAAGGCTGCGGGTCGGTCTGGTCCGCGGTGTTCGGTGGCGCAGGACGAGCAAGGTCCAGCCGCGGCCGCTTGGGTCAAGTGGCCTGGTCGCGGTGGTGAACAGTTCGGCGGCCCGGCGGTAGGAGAGCCGTCCTCGGCCGGTCACCGGGCAGTGGTCGGCCGCTGGCGTGGTGGCGGGTGCACGCCGGTCGGTGATGAATACCGGCCCGGCGGTGCGCCCGGCCAACAGCATCGGCAGCAGGCGTGCTGCGCCCGATCCCCAGTCGTTCGGCCGTTGCCTGGTCGGCGTAGTGCTTCTCCTGGAACTCGATCGGACTGAGGTAGCCGAGCCGTTTCTGGATGCGCCGGGAGTTATAGAACCCATCGATGTACTCGAACAGCGCCAGGTTCGTCTCGG
>NZ_JBIURV010000068.1:0-31843 GCF_044741025.1 Streptomyces sp. NPDC088246 | reverse complement strand
CGCGTTCACGCAGTTCGTCGGGGTACTTACGGGGAGCAGCCATGATCGGCATCCTTCCGGGTCTTGATGATCTCCATCAAACCCGGGGCGGTTCAGGCGGCTGCTGCCGCCAGTGCCTGCACCACCACAGGATCCACCGAGTTCTCCGTCAGGATCAGCACCTGTTCGCCGGCGGCAACGGCGGTGTACTCCATGACGTTATAGGCGCCGGGCATGAGTTCGGTGATGGACAGCGGTGCTGCCATGGGAGTGTCCAAGTAACTGAAGCAGGTCGTTCCGTTCATGCGGATCGAATCCTTTCCGGTGCCGGCTGGGCGGTCGTTGATTGCGGGAGGCGGACGGCGCGACCAGCTCCAAGGCCGAAGAGGCCCTGAACGAGGGTCAGCGCGACAAGAAAGCCGAGCGGGACAGTCCACCCACCGGCGAGGTCGTGGGCTGAGCCGAACAGCAGGGGCCCAACGGCGGCTAGGAGGTAGCCGACGCTTTGGGCCATGCCGGACAGCGCGGCGGCCTGGGACGCGTCGGCCGCACGCTGGCCTTGGAACGTCAGCGCCAACACCAGGCAGGCGCCGCCGCCAAGGCCGATCAGCGCACTCCACGCGGTCGCCATCTCGGGGGCCAGGAGCAGCCCCAGGTATCCGGTGGCGCACATCAATGAACCGCTGACGGCCAGCAGCCGTTGGTCAGTGAGTTGTCGGGCGAGTATCGGCACAGTACTGCTGGAGACCAGACCGGTCACCTGGAGCAGGAACAGCTGCCAGCCGGCGGCGCCTTCGGAGGCGCCGTGGTCGTGCACGATGCTGGGCAACCACGCGATCGTGGTGTAAAAACCGAGGGACTGCAGTCCCATGAACGCACTGACCTGCCAGGCCAGTGGGTAACGCCACAGAGTATGCGCCTGCCCCGCTCCGGGGGCGGTGGATGTTACGGGCCGGCGACGGGCCAGTTGCGGTGCCCAGGCCAGGACCCCGAGTAGCGCCAGCACCGCCCAGCAGCCCAACGCGGTATGCCATCCTCCGGGAAGATGGTCAGCCAGGGGCACGGACACCCCGGAGGAGACCGCGGCTATCAACCCCATGACAGTGACGTAGAGCCCGGTGACTGCGGCGATCCGCCGTTCGGGAACAGTGCTCTTGACCAGCGAGGGCAGCAGCACGTTGCCATAGGCGATCGCTGCTGCCATGACCACGGTGCCGGCGAACAAGGTCACCACGCCTGGCAGCGAGCGCAGCACAATGCCGACCGTCAGCACCAGCAAAGCGATCCACAGGACACGCTCGGTTCCGTGGCGCTGCGCACTCCTGCCCACCAGCGGTGACGTGGCTGCGAAAGCCAGTAGTGGCAAAGCGTTGAGCAGTCCTGCCGCGGTGCTGGACAAGCCGGTGTCGTGTTCGATCATCGGCAGCACCGAGCCGACACCTGTCAGCGGCGCCCGCAGATTCGCCGCAACAAGCAAGATCCCCACCAGGAGCAACCCCACGCGAGGCGCTCCGCCCTGGTGACCGTCGGATTCGACCCCGGGAGCGTCAGCGCCTTTCGGAACAGTCACGCTCATGCACCCCCCTCTTGCCCCAGCGCGGCGCGACGGCTGATCCGCACGAGCGTGGAGGCGGCGGAGCGGGCAGTCACCGCATCTCCCGCCGCAATGGCCTCTACGAGGGTGGTGTGCCAGTGGTCGTGTTCGGCGGCGATATCCCTGCCCCAGGTCAGCCCGGCGACCGCTGCGGCCAGCGCGCTCCCCAAGTGCTTGTAGACCTCGGCAAGCAACCCGTTCCCGCCGGCTTCCACCACCGCCAGGTGGAATGAGCCATCGACGTCAGCCAACGCGGTCATCTCACCGGCACAGTTGGTCTCCTGCGCCTCGTGCAGCAGCTCCCGCAATCGCTTCACGTCTGCGCTCGTCCGACGCTGCGCGGCCAGCCCCGCAGCATGCTCCTCCAATACCGCGCGCAGCTCGAAGACATCGGACAGGTGTGCCGTTGCCGCCCTGCGCACCAGCACTGCCTCCAACTCGCTGGCGACCCGGACGTAGGTGCCGTCTCCGGCACGGGCTTCCAGCAGGCCCAGATGCACCAAAGCGCGCAAAGCCTCTCGCACGGTGTTGCGACTGATTCCGAGAATCGCGACCAACTCGAGTTCGGAAGGTATGCGACTACCGACCGGCCAGCGGCCGGAGGCGATCTGCTCCCGTAGTTGATCAGCGGCCTGGGCGGACAGGGTCGCGGCACGGCGCGGCTCTCTCAACCCCTCCATACAAACCTCCAAATGTTGGACAGCTGTAGATAAACACATGACGCCTCCAATGCGGCAAGGTGACCTATGTCACATCACGCGATGTGTGGTCGACGTGGCGTTGTCACGTTGTCGAGGGTGTTGGCGCTTGGCGGGGCGTCGGGGCGTGCTGGGGTCGGTTCCGGCTCCGCGCTCAGGCCGTGGCGGGCAGGCCGGCTGCGCCGGTGATCTGCTTCCAGATCGCGAAGCGGACGGTCATTTCGGCACGGTGGTTGGTGGCGGTCATCAGGTGGCGTCGGGGTCGGAAGTGGGGTGAGATGTCGCTGAACACGGACAGGAACCGTTGGGCTCCGCCGACGCTGCGGAAGCCCTTCATGGCGCGTTCTCGTTGCCGGGTCGGCTGGTGGGAGTTCTCAGCCCGGTTGTTGAGGCCCTTGTGGGAGCGGTGCTCGACGGAAGGCATCACCTCGCGGTGGGCGGCCCCGTAACTGCGGAGCTTGTCCGTGACCACCACCCGTGGCACCGAGCGGGTCTTCCGAGAGGGCGATAAGAGCCAGCTCGACCCAATTTACGCGATCACCCCGGAGGCTCACAGGGGGACTTACTGAACAGAACTCCCTCCAGCGAGGTGGGGAGTCACGGGTCGAAGCCCGCCAATGAGGTCGTCCACGCGAATTCCGCAGGCGGTAGCCCGCCATCAGGAGGAGCAGATCGGCACCAAGTCTGAGGAACCGGCTCTTATCGCCCTCTGAGGAGTTTACGGAAGAAACGCCTGGCCGCGGCCTTGTCGCGTCTGTTCTGCACGAGGATGTCAAGCACGTTGCCATCCTGGTCCACCGCGCGCCACAGGTACTTCAGCTCACCGTTGATCTTGATGAAGACCTCGTCCAGGTGCCATTTGTCGCCGGGACGGGGACGCCGGCGACGCAGCGCGTTGGCGTAGGCCTGACCGAACTTCAGGCACCACCGCCGGACGGTTTCGTAGGAGACAACCACGCCGCGCTCGAGCATCAGTTCCTCGACCTCCCGGAACGACAGCGGGAACCGGTGGTACAGCCACACGCAGTAGGAGATGATCTCGACGGGGTACCGGTGTCCCCGGTACGACGGCGACACGAGCAGTCCCCTCCCCGATAAGACCTCCACGAAGATCATCCCACGCCGGTCAGCCAACGTGACAACGCCCGCTCCCGCGCTGCTGGAGGAATTCATGGACGAGCCGGGCCGGCTGCTGAAACTGGTGTGGGTCGATAGTGCCTACCAGGGCCCGGCGCTGGCGAAAGCGTTCGCCCGCCACGGAGTCCGGATCGAGGTCGTACGCCGATCCGACGGACAACGCGGATTCGTCGTACTGGCCCGCAGGTGGGTGGTGAAGCGAACGCTGAGCTGGCTCTCCCGCTCCCGCCGCCTCAACCGCGACCACGAACGCCGCCCCGATCACCACCAGCAAATGGTGTGGTGGGCAGCCACGATCAGGCTGTCCCGCCAGATGGCCGGCGACGCCCCGCGCTGGCCGGAGAAGCGTCCCGACCGACGGCCTCGGACACGAGCGTGAACCGTCCGTCCTTCTCCCGCACCAGCCAGCCCGCTTCTCCAGCGCGTAGGCACGGTGACGGATCTTCTCCACCTCATTCTTGCTGTCTGCCTCCCGGCCCACCGCCCGCGCCAGTTCCACACCGCTCACCGGCCCCGACGCGGCCACCACCGCGACGAACACCTCCCGATACAAGCCACTGAGCACCTCCTCACCCATACCCGACCGCCACACCGGCGGCCGCTCGACATACCCCGCCCCCGCGCCAGAGCCGCTCGACCCCACAGCGGCAGCCACCTCATCACCAGACGGCACATCCACCACGCTCTCCTCGGCCAGCACCGACACGAGCTCCTCCCGCCCCACCCGAGCCCGATCGACACGCTCCCGCGCGGCATTCACCTCCGCCTGAGCCTGCTCCAGGACCTCCGTCCAGGACTCCAGATCCTGCCTCGCCCGCGCCTCGCGCCGTTCCATCAATCCGAGCGCCGACGGCCGCACCCTCCCCGATCGACAACAAACCGTCCGCTGCCTGCCCCCACCACACCGCAATCACGCTACGAGCACGAAGAAACCCCTGCTCATCGAACAAGGGCTCCCTTTGCCACAACGCACTTATAGCCGACATGGTCGGTGATCTCACCCTCCAGCGCGGACTCCAGCACTCGCTTGGTCAGTTGCTGCAACAGCCCACCCTCTCCGGTCAGTTGCAGGCCATCGCTGCGGGCCCGATCCACCAGCATCGCGACGAGCTGTTCGTCCGACGCGGCCGACGGCATCGCACCACCGGCCCGCTCCTCGACGGACTCGTGCTCGATCGTCGTCTCGCTCACTTGGCGTCTCTCCTTGATCAGCAGATCCGCCGTTGATTAGACACTCCCCGAGGCTTAGGAAGATTTACGACAATTCATCCGGTGTGTCCACAGGCCGCTTCCTGGGCACTATTGACAGCCGCCACCGTTTCCGTGATGCATGTTGTTGACGCAGTGGCATTCAGGCTGACTCCGAGGCTGACCACCGTAGAGGCACTGGACCAGGAGGCCCGGCACGGCGCGCCAACGGGTGACGGGGGCGCGTTCGAGGCCGCAGCCAGCCGCCGCGTGGCGCTGGGGTCGCAGCGTCGTCGAACGGTGCGGCCCTGAGCCGGGCCCCGGGGCTGTCATGGCTGACCCCTGGGGCTCGTGACGTGCGACTGCGCTCACCCCGTGTCGCTGTGGGGTGAGCGCCGCTCTCGTTCGTGTGGTTCTGGCGATGGCCGGTGCCATTGCTCCGCTACCGTGCCGTCATGAATGAGCCGTTCGCCCAGGGCGAGGATCATCCGGCGTGTGGCATCTGCCCGTCGAAGCGGCTGCCCCGCGACGCGTTCGTCGTGTACGACCGGCCGTCCTGGGAGTGCCCGTTCGATCCAGCCGACGGCTTCCGGTACACCGCCGACCGGACCCCGGCGTGCGTGCACCCGCACAGGGTGGGGCTGGAGCCGGACCTCATCGCCCCGCCGCCGAAGGATCTCCCGGTTGCTGAGCCGGGGGCTACGCCACGGCGGCGGAGAGGATGGCTGCCTTCCTCGTTCCGTGACGCCGATCTGCGCGTACACCTGGTCAAAGCCCCTGGCTGACGCCGTAGCGATCGGCTCTCACGTCCTGACACACCGGCTCGGCATCGGCCTTGGTGACAATCCCACCCTCGACCGGCTTGATGACGCGGCCCGTGCTCTGGCCCTCGCACGCGGGCCCATAGGGAGCGCTGATCTGGTGACGGTCCTCGCCGCGCAGGTGGTCACCCCCGCCTGCATCATCGCCGGCCCGCACGGCGGCCCGGAGGCGACTTTCACGGGCCTGTTCCGCGACCAGGTCGACCTTGGGCGCCGACAACAGAACGCGCAGAAGAAGACCTCCGAGTAACCGACCGGCCCCAAGCGACAGCCGCCCAGGCTGCTCCTGTCCTCTGTCTGTGACGGCGCTCGGCAGCATGGGTACGCGGTGGGCGACGGGGTACTACAGCCAGGTTTGTCCCTTGAGCGCCGCACAGGGCTTCTCTCACAGCGGATGGCACGTCTCGCACCTGTGTATGTCCAGTGCTGTCAGCAGGTGGCTGGCGGCCGCTCTCACCGCGGGGCTGTCATCCTGCGTGAGCAGGTCTACCGTCGACCGGCCGCTCAGCACGGCCTGGTGGGCCGCCAACTGGATCTCCGCCTGGGCGCCATTGCCCTGCTCCAAAACCGTCTGCTGCAGTTCAATCACCTCTGGTCTGGTTGCCACTGCCTCGGTAACGGCGAGCTCCCACAGGAAGGGCACGGTGGCGACCGTGGCGTCGAAGACAGCCAGCTCACCGATCCAGAACGAGAGGTCGCTCAAGGCTGCCCCGCTCGTTGCGGCATCGCCCCAGGCGATCCGCGAGAGCAGGTTGGGAACGTCATCGGCAGTTCCGTTGGCGTGCCGCAGCTCGTGCCACCGAACCCGGCCCGCGCCCTTGAGGATTTAGATCCGCCGCGGCCGGGATACTGATCCCGGAGGCGAAATTGCCGCGGACCGCCCATCGGACGAACGGCCTCGCATCGTAAGGGCCTTGGTGGTTCTCCGAAGTGAGCCAGAGATCGGCGAGGGGCTGTCGGCAGGTCGCCAGGGTTTCCCCTTGCTTCTTGATCCAGGTCAGGAAGGCGACGGCCTTGGCCATCTGGGCCTGGGCGATGTCGGTGGTGTAGGCGGAGATCGGTTTGCCGCGGGCTCGCCGCCGGAAATGTGTGCGATGCGGTCCCAGCGGGCGTAGGTGGTGATCAGGCGGCAGTCTTCGAGATCTTCGATGGCCCCGGTCTTGTGCTCAATCCATCGTTCCAACCGGGCCATGTATTCATCGCGAACCGGCAGCACACCGGCGGAGACCAGGACAGCCCGGAAGTAGTCGACGGCCATGTCCTTCTGGCTGGTCATGCGGGCGTCGAGGGCCTCGTGGGTGAGCTCGCAGGTCCCGGCGGCAAGGTCGGTGACCAGACGGATGACCGTGGGTGATTGCCGCAGGTAGAGCATGGGTCCTGCGGGGGTTGAGATTCAGCAGGGCCTCGGCGACCTTGTCGAGCTCGGGACGGTGTCTGCCGTCGGGCGGCGTCAGCAGCTTCCGCAGTTGGCGGTCGGCGGCGCATCGCCGGCAGGCCGGATCCGTGAACGCTTCGAGCCGCGGTTCCCGGACGTCGCGCCGCACCGGTGCCGGCACACCTTCGCCATGGCCACCCTGGAGAAGCTGGTGGAGGGCCACTACCGGCAGGCCACTCAGCTCGCCGCGGCGACCGGCGATGCGTCCGGGCTCGCCCTCTACCTGCTGAAAGCCGATCCGCTGCTGACCCTGCGGGATCTGCTGGGTCACGCCCGCGAGGCGGGCATCTCCCAGCCGGTGACGCGCAGCCGATGCACCACGCCGCCGTCCGCGTCATCAGCTACCTCGCCACCGTGATCCCCGACCAGGTCCCGCCCACGGCCATCGAAACCTTCCAGCGGCAGGCCGCGCTCGTCGACAGCGCAGAGCTGACGCCCTCGACCCCCGCAGCGGATCTGCCGTTCAGCCTGCCCGCGCCGTACTGGCTCGAACTGCGCGACTACGATCCAGTCGCGATCGCGGCCGGACTCGGCAAGCCGATGCTCATCCTCCAAGGAGGACGCGACTACCAAGTCACCGTCGCCGACGATCTGGTCCGATGGCGGGCGGGCCTGGCCAACCGCCCGGAAGCCGATATCCGTGTCTACGACGCCGACAACCACCTGTTCTTCCCCGGCGACGGACCATCCGCCCCGGCCGAATACGGAACCCCGCAGCATGTCGACCCCGCCGTCATCGCCGACATCGCCGATTGGCTGAGCCACTGCAGGGCATGAGCGCCCGGCCCGGCAACACAGGGGGACGACGTCAGCCGCGTCGTCCCGCTGCCGCGCCGCCGATGTCACATCAAGGTGATCAGCAGGGCCGAGACCCACAGGCAGAAGACGTGGTGAGCCTGGTCGACGGAGTATCGGCCCTGCGGGTCCTTCGCGAACTCTCCGCACACCGCGGCGAAGACGGCTCCCGACGTCATGACACCGTCACCCCCAGGTATGCACTACGGGACGAGGTGCTGACGTTGGACAATCGAGACAGTCGGGACCGCCAGCGAGCACGACCCGGCACCCGCGACCAGCCCCTCACCGAGACACGAAGGAAGGTGTTCACGGCCTTCGCCGCGTTAACCCAGAAGTCGCCGATCGCGCTCGCGGCGCGGGTCAGGCTGAGCAGGGCGGCGAAGGTGGCGGGACGGTGCATGCTGGAGTTCTCCTGATCTCGAATTCGGGTGAAGGAGAAGCAGGGCGACCGGCCTCTTTGCCGATGCTGCGTATGGAGAGGCTCGCCAGCCCTCCGGGCCCTTCTCCGCCTATCCCCGGGCAGGACTCGACTGCCAACGGGCCCGGACCCTGCAGGCTCTCGGCGACGGCCGGCAGGCGCTGAGCGCCCTGCGCGACGCGGCCCGCCGACGCACCCCAGCCAGGCGCCGCCCGTATGCGCTCACCCAGGCCCGCCTCGCCGGACTAATTCTCGACGCCGGGCACCTCGGCCAGGCATGCGCGCACGTCCACCTCGCCCTCGACCACTACCCCCAACTCCACTCCGCCCGCGCCGATTCGGCCGTCTCGCACCTCACCGACCGGCTGTGCGTCTTCCCCCGTCAGCGGCAGGCGGAGGCGGCGCTGCAGCGGGCACGCTAGCTGAAGCGGGCCCGGAGCGCGCTGGTAGTACCCACGCCCCGGGCAGCCCCCGCCGATACCCGCCAGGCGGACGCGCTGCCCATACGGGCTACCGCATCGTGCCCGTACACCCCTTACCCGCGACCGCTGCACCAGGTAGGTAGGGAGAGCACAGCGAAACTGCCAGCCCTACGAGCGGAAGTCCATGCACGCGCAAGAGCCGAAAAAGAACGAAAAGCAGCCGCAGCGCCCCGCCAAGAGCGCGGCCGCGCGGCCGGAGGAGGCCCCGAGCAGTCGGGTGCCCGATGCGCCTCTCGAGCTGCAGCGCACCATCGGCAACGCGGCCGTCGTCCGTATGCTCCAGCGGGACCGGCACCAGCACGGCGCGGGCTGCGGCCACCAACAGCCCACGGCGGAGCCGGTCCAGCGCTCCGCCGTGCACGACGTGCTGCGCGCGCCGGGCAAGCCGCTGGACGAACCACTGCGCCAGGAAATGGAATCCCGCCTCGGCGCCGACTTCTCCGACGTCCGCCTGCACACCGACTCCGCGGCCCGCGACTCCGCCGCCGAGGTGGGTGCCCGTGCCTACACCTCCGGCAGCCATGTCGTCATCGGCGACGGCGGCGGCGACAAGCACACCCTCGCCCATGAGCTGACGCACGTCATCCAGCAGCGCCAGGGTCCGGTGGCCGGTGCGGACAACGGGTCGGGGCTGAGCGTCTCCGACCCCGGTGACCGCTTCGAGCGCGAGGCCGAGGCCAACGCGGTCCGGGTGATGAGGCGGACGCCCGAGCAGAGCGCCCAGAGCGACCAGGGCCCCCAAGGTGCCCCCGTACAGCGGGAAGCCGACGCCATGGCCCGGAACACGGCGCGCGGCACCGACGCGACGGTCCTCCAGCGCTTTTCCCAGGTCAACACCGTGGAGTTGGGGCCCGCACGGGTCTCGGAGAACGGCCTCTATCTCATGACCGTCACTCCCGGGGCGGACACCACCGTTATCTGGGTCGCGGAGGACGCCCCAGCGCCCCGGTACTGCACGCCGACCGGGCAGAGCGGGGACATCGGGGGGCGCACGTACGCGGAGTACGAGCCGTCGACGACCTTTCTCGCGGACTGTGCCCACACCGCCGAGGAAATCATGCACCAGCAGCGGCTGGCCCTGGGGCAGGACGCCAGCGAATTCGCCTTGGGCGGCGGTCAGTTCGGCTTGGGCGAAAGGGAAAACGTGGAGGGCGCCCTGGCCTACGCGCATGCCAGGCCCGGCGGCCCGCACGCGAACGGCGAGGAGCGGCCGGACCCCGGCCAGGCGTTCGCCATCGTGGAGACCGCGTGGGACGAGGATTACGAGCTGCCCGCCAACACCAGCGGGTGGCCCTACCACGTGGCGGCCGTGGTCGCCGTGGACGGCGATGACCGCATCACCGTGGAGCAGGCCGCGGACGGCACCGACGCAAAGGCCCGCCAGGGGCACGAGGGCATCGTCGACATGTATACGGCGGGCACGGACCCGACCAACGGGCAGGCGCTGCCGCACAGTTTCCACGGGCGAAACACCGGCGCTCCGGTGCAGCACTTCTCGGTCGGCGCGATCACCGTCATCCTCCAGCCGATCAACGTGGGCGGTCTCAGAAGGGAGACCGGCCGCCGGAAGCTCATGTGACCCGACCCGACCTGATCCGACCTGCCCGCCCTGCCCCTGAACGCCCGCCCGTAGAACCCGAAGCCGGCCCGTAGCCGTCCCGCAAGGGCGCGGCTACGGCCTGTCGAGTCCGGCCAGCAGTGCGGCCGTTTGTGGTCGTACATCGGGTCGACGGTGTAGTCCACGCTGCGGCGGACGGGGAGATTGCACCCTGGGGGTGCCCTGGGCGAAGGCCGCGCCGGTGCCGGCCCTGTCCAGCAGCCCGGCTCCGGCGGACGACGGCCCCTTCCAGCCCGCCCCGGCCCGGCCCGCTCGGCGGAATCGTCGAGGAACAGCGGGGCGGCCTCGATCGCTGGGGTCCGGGTGTGAGCAGTTGAGGTACAGGAAATCCCGGTGAGATTGATCTTGCTCGGGCGAGACGTGTGACGGCTGAGGGGCCGGGCCGGAAACGAGCTGGCAAGGCCGCCCTCCAGCTGGGGGCCGGCTGCGCCGCAGGCGGCCCCCTTCCGGACGACCCGGTGCCTCCCCGCGAAAACCGTCCGTGTCCGGCACGAACCGCCGACCGGCCGTGCGGACACCGCCTGCACACTTCTCTGACCGCTTCCTGACATCGCGTGACTACTGTCCCGCGCATGCGCACACCTTCTCACCGCCCATGCGGTCACCAGGACAGCACCCGCAGGACCCTCCGGCACGCGATCGGCGCCACCGTCGCGGTGTCGGCAGCCGTCGTCGCACTGGTCACGCCGGCCGCGGCCGCCAACACCGCATCGCACAACCCGTCGTCCACCAGCGGCGGCGCGGCAGGACCGGACACCACCACCACCCACGCCGGCGCCACGACCGCACAAGAGCGCAACCGGATCAACGCCTACTGGACCCCCGAGCGGATGAAGCTGGCAGGCGCTCTGATCCCCGAGATCACCCCCGTGCCCGAGGACGACAACACGCCGGACGACCCGCAGCCGCTTCCCGCGAACACGCCGGACTCCGGGGCCGTGTGGACACACGGCGGGGCGGTGGAGAAGAACGTAGGCCGCCTGTTCTTTACCTTCTCCGACGGCTACGACGGCAGTTGCACCGCAACGGTCGTCACCAGCGCCAACCGCAGTACCGTCATCACGGCAGCACACTGCCTGAGAGGCGTCGGGTCGCCTTCCGCCGACGACACCTGGTACCACAACTTCTACTTCGTGCCCGGCTATCGCAACGGAACGAAACCGCTCGGCGGCTTCAGCGTCAGGACCATGGCCACCTCTTCCCGTTGGGACGCCGATCCGGACACCACGGAATCGTCGGACGTCGCTGCCGCCGGCTACGACACGGGACTCCTCGTGGTGAACCCCGCTGCTGGGGGGCACCCGATCGCGAACGTCACCGGAAGCCAGCGAATCGGGTTCGGCCAGCCCGTCGAGGACGAGTTCGTCCACGCCTTCGGGTACCCGAACTACGGACTCAACGACCCCGGGGACAAGTACGTCGGATCCCGCATGATCCACTGCGCGGGCACGAGCCACCCCGGTCCCAAGGTCCCCCTGCTGTGGGGTGAGACCTGCGACATGTCGGCCGGGTCGAGCGGTGGCCCTCACCTGGCCCACTTCGATCCCCGCACCGGCACCGGCACCGTCGTGGGCGTCACCACCACCGACGAGGAACTCGCGGGCGGGCAGCCCCCCACGCTCTACGCCACGCGCCTCGGTGACAGCGCCCACCGTCTCTACGACTGGGCGCAGTCGCGTTAGGACCCCCTCTGAAACACGGTTCGGCTCCCGCCGCCGGAACCCGCAGTATGGGCGGTTCCCGGCGGCGTGCCGGCCGCTGGACTGGATCCCCGAGGTCCACCACCCGATCGGGAGCGGCGAGGCCGTCATCCCGGACGCGCTCCTGTACTACCGGCGCGGCCCCGTCGACGGGGACAACAGGTCGATGCTGCGGGTGTTCGTGGAGGTCGACCGGGCCACCATGGGCCCCGAGCGCCTCGCCGCCAAGCTGACCGCGTACGAGCGCCTCTACCGCTACGTGCCTGTGGTCCCGGGACGCCGGCCGACCCTCCAGGAACCGGCGGTTGAGGAGTGGCGGTGGCGCTACCCGCTCTTTCCTCGCGTCCTGTTCGTCCTGGACGGCACCGGGCCCGCCGGTGTCGAGAACCGGATCAGTGCCCTGCGCGCGGGGGCCGGGCTGCTGGCGCCGTACCGCTTCCCGTACGACGTCCCCGTCCTCGCGGCGCCGCTGACCGACCTGCTCCACCAAGGCCCCTCCACACCCGTATGGCGCCCGGTCCACGACCCCGACCAGCGAGTCCCCTGGACCGGCTCCGGGCATCGGTCGACATGACGCGCGGCCGCCGCAGAGAGGCGTCGGCCGTGCGCTGACCAGCCGTGGTCGGGGCTGGGCGCGACGCGGCCGCACCTGTGGTCGGCCTCGTGGTCGGGGCGGGGTCGGTGCGACTGTGACGGCATGTACAGGACTGCACACCCGCGTTCGTCGACTCCACAGCCGAGCACGCTCGACTTTGGCTGACCACACTGCAGTGGGCAGTCGCGAATATGTCCTCACCCGGCTGTCCTTGGTGCCGTGAAGGACGTCGGCCTGGATGTGCGGGCCACCGGAGTAGGTCCGGCCGTCAGGAGCAATGCGCCGATCGGCAGCAGGTCGAGGTTGGCCGTGAACAGAAGGAAGCCCACGAGTACCAGCAGGGGACTCCAAGCGGGCAGCAGACGCGGTTTGGCGGCCACCAGCATGACCAGCAAGGTAAGCAAGCCCAACTCGAATGCAAGTGGGCCGATCATGTCCAGCGGTTCAGGCAATGGTGCCGCGGTGTCCAGGTCTGCGAACAGATCACCGAGGATCACCCAGAGGAAACAGGCGAGCCGAACAGGCCGGCTGCCGCAGCCACGTTCACGCCGAGACGCCCGCGCATGGTGGCGGCGGGGACAAGTTGCCGCAGTCTGACCGTCACTACGCCGAAGATTACGAAGCCGATACGGTGCGCTGCGCGGTGAACGGGATGATCCCGAGGGAGACGGACGCGAGCGGCATCACGGCCAGGAGGTGGCGCAGCTGCCCCTTCATCGCGTCGGGGTCGGCCGTGCGGTAGCGCAGGACGGATTCCTCCATGAGGACGACGTAGCGGTGGCCGCCCTCGTAGAGGAACCGGGAGCGGGCGATCCGGGCGGCGACCGCTTCGGAGACGTCGTTGGGGGGGTGCCCTGGAAGGCGGTGATCTGTTCCATGAGGGCGGTGGCGAAGCCGGGCGTTTGCAAGAAGCCTGGCGGCACGTTGGAGACGTAGACCCGGCAGACGCGGGTCTGCTCGTGGAGAGCGTTCCAGTCCTGTTGGACCTTGCGCATGCCGTTGCAGTGCAGGCGGCGCCACTCCAGGTACATGGAGTCGACCGCGCGGGCCGTGGCGATCAGGTCGTCGGCCTGGTCGTCGGCGCCACAGGCCGTGCACCAGGTGCGGATGTCCGTGTCGGAGGGCGGGGCCTCGCCCTTTTGGATGCGGGTGGTCTTCGCAGGGTGCCAGCCGCACCGGGCGGAGAGTTCCTTCCCGGTGAGGGCGGCGTCCTTGCGCAGGTGCTGCAAGCGCACAGCGAGCGCCTTACGGGCCCCTTGGGCGCTGGACGATGGGGAGACGGTCATGGGCAGCTCAGCGGGCCCGGACGGTGTACTTCTCATGCGGGATGCCGCGTTCCCACACCGTCTCGAACGCGGTGGCGCACAGCGCGGCCGCGGCCGGGTCGTCGGTACGCTCCTTCCCGTCCGTCGCCCAGTCGCCGCTCCCGGTGAAGTGAACGGATCGGTGAGTCGGGCGCGAAGGGCATCTTCGGTTCGGCGCGGGCATTGCGCCGGCGGACGTAGGCGGCGATGGCCGCGTCTGCTCGGCGTGGCTGCGATGGTCGGTGCCGTTGAGGGCAAAGTAGGGCAGGGCCGCGAACTCGGCCTCGATCCAGTTCAGCCAGGAGCCGTAGGCCGGCAGGAAGACCAGCTCGATGTCGTCGCCAGCAGCCCAGGCGCGGACCTCGGCGTGACTGTGCGGGAAGAAGTTGTCCAGCACCGCGTACGGCTTCTCCCCAGGCCGGCGGGTGCGCAGGACCTTGAGGAGGCCGAGGAACTCCCGCCGCCGCTCGCGCGGGCGGATGCGGCAGTACAGCTTGCCCGTGGCCAGATCGAGGGCAGCGAGCATGTGCCGCACGCCGCCGTAGCGGCTGCAGGTTCGTCGAGCAGCTGCCAGGGCTGACTTGGAGGTACAGCCGGCGGACCGAACACCTGCGCCAGACGCCGGCCGCGGTCGGTCTCGCGCTCGCGGGCCGGGCCGGCGCCCGGATGGCCCGCGTTTTCGGGGTGTCCGCCAGCCGCAGCACCCTGCTGCGGCTGGTCCACGCATTGCCCGACCCACAGACACCACCCCCATAGGCGGTTGGTGTCGATGAGTACACCACCCGCAAGGGCCGCCACTACGGCACCATTCTGGTGGACGCGGAAACCCGCTGTCCCGTCGATCTGCTGCCCGACCGGAAGGCGTCGGCGGCCCGACCACCACACCAAGGGTGTCCGTCAAAGCGGAACAAGCTCAGCTCGGACCCTGCTTGCCCTCCGAGGGCGGCCGGGCCCTTGCGTCTACGTACGCTGTGTTGCGCTCAGCGGTGCGGTGACCGTCGGACAGACAGGACCGCGACGTCGTCGTGCTGGCCACCCTCTCCGGCGAACGCACGCGCGTCGTCGTAGAGGGCGCGCGGCAGCTCAGTGGGAGAGAGCGATGCACGCTCGGTGAGACGTTCGGTGACGGGGTAGAACGTGCCGTCGGCGGCACGGGTCTCGGTGAGCCCATCGGTGGTCAGCAGCAACGTCGCGCCGGGCGGGAAGGCGAACCAGTCGACAGTCGCGGGTTCGGCTGTGAGTTCGGCGAGACCGAGGGGGACGCCGGAGTCGAGGGCCGGTGTGATGACGGTGGCGTCGTGCAGCAGCTGCGGCGGAATGTGCCCGCAGTTGATGACTTGCACCTCGTCATGCGCGTCGACGTTGACGATGAGCGCTGTGACGAACCGTTCGTCGTCGCCGGTCTGCGCAGCATAGGAGTTGTGCCGTACGACAGAGGCATCGAGGGCATCGGCAAGCGCGGTCAGGGTGGGCTCCCGGTGGGCCGCTTCACGGAAGGCGCCGATGACGGCGAACGCGGCACCGACCGCGGGCAGGCCCTTGCCCTGGACATCGCCGATCAGAACCCGGGACCCCCATGGAGAGACGACGACGTCGTAGATGTCGCCGCCGACGAGCCGGTCCTCCTGCACGGGCTCGTACACGCCCTCGACCAGGACGTCGTCGGTGAGCAGAGGCAGAGGGCGCAGGATGTGGCGCTGCATCGCTGCGGCGGTGGAGCGTAGCCGCAGCATCTCGTGCTCGCGGTGGATACGACGGTGGCAGGCGTAGACGGAGGCCGCGCCCAGGGCGAGGGTGAGCAGCGCCATCAGGATCGTGTTGAGCCACGAACGCCCGTCACCTTGACTTACCAGCACGGTGACGGTGACCACGAGCGTGGTCCACGCAGACACAAACTTCGTCTGGCGTACGGTGCACAGCGCCGACGCCGTCCCCGGCAGGAACACAAGCAGCCCCAGAAGCCATACCGGCGATCCGGACAGGGCGCCGAGGGCCATCACCAGGACCGTCACTGACACCACGCCGGTCACGACTTCGGCGTTGCGCGGTGGTTCGATGGCCTCGAAGCGACGCGTGAATCTCTTCGGGTGAGTACGGGGCACGGAACCTCCCGGGCAAGTGACGTGCTTCCCGTACGTTAGGCGGGCTCCGCCGCGGGCGAGCCGCGCCCCGCCGGACGATGTCCTCTGTGCGGTGAGCACCACTGTGTGCGGGGCACGGCCCTTGCACTCCCTTGGCCCGGTCGAACTCGATGCCACTGGGCGACACCCACCTCCCGGCCGCTCTCACCGGCGACACATCCATCCACGCCGGGGACCCCGGCTACGGACGCCATCTCGACCGGGCCGGCGACGGGAGCCGGTTGTGAATAGACGTGCTGCGGCAGTGAGCGGTCTTCCCTGGGGCATGCGGGACTGCCGTCGGGGTGGTGGTTGATCCGCACAAGGCCGCAGATGTCGAGGCGGTGGCGGGCTTGTGTCACCGCTACGTAGGCGAGCCGGGCTTCGCCGTCGTCGATGTGTCCGGGGAGGGGCCGGCCCTTGGCGCCGGGCTCGTCGCTGTCCGGTGACGGGGTGAAGTCGTCGGCGATTCGTACGCGCGGCCATTCGCGCCCTTTGGCTTTGTGGGCGGTGGAGACGGTCACCTCGGCTGTGTGTTCGTCGTCGAGCTGGTCGATGGCTCGGAGGATGGTGGTGGTGCCATGGGTGTCGACGAGTGGTTGGAGGTCGCCGCCGGCCGGGTCGTGGCCGGCGTAGTCCGGCAGCTCGCCCCAGGCCGGAAAGAGGACGAGCTCGGGGTGGGACGTGCGGCAGCCCTCTTTGAGGTCGTTGGCAGCCCGGGCCAAGACCCGCAGCGCTTCCCCTCCCCCGACCAGTGCGACGCGGTGGCCTGCTTCCAGTAGTTGCATGACTTCGCGCATGGCGCCCACGTTTGTGCGGCACAGGACAGCGTCGGGGGTCTGGACGGGGCCGAGCTCGGTGGGGACCGTGTCGGTTCCTTCGAGGCGCAGGGGTGCGTCGGCGATGGTGAGCCAGCGGTTGGCTTCGGCTGCGAGGTGGGGTCCGAAGCGGAAGGGGCTGCAGGACACGTCAGGGATGGGAGCAGTCAAAGGGCGGTTCGTGAGCCTTTGAGTGGTTCTGCCGTCGCCTGACGGTGTGGGTGCGGGCGGATTCCGCCGGCCGGTAGCCGGTGGTCTGTTGGGGTGGCTGGGTGAGTGAACGAAAGCTGTACCCAAGCGACTTGTCGGATGAGCAGTGGTTGCTGATCGAGCGGGTGATCACGGCGTGAAAGGAACGGCACCGCTCGGTCAGCGGCCACCAGGGCGCCTACGCGATGAGGGAGATCGTGAACGCGCTCCTCTATCAGGGCCGGACCGGCTGCCAGTGGGCCTACCTCCCGCACGATCTGCCGCCGAAGACCGCGACGTACTACTACTTCGCCGCCTGGCGCGACGACGGAACCGACCAGGTCATCCATGAACTCCTGCGTTGCCAGGTGAGGGAGAAGACCCGCCGATTAGAGGACCCGACCCTGGTGGTCCTGGACACCCGGAGTGTCCACGTGGCCGCCGGGGTCCCTGCCGCCACGACCGGCCGGGATCCGGCGAAGAAGGTCCCGGGCCGCAAGCGGGGACTGGCCGTCGACGTGCTCGGTCTGGTCATCGCCGTCATCGTGCTGGCCGCGAACACGCACGACAACGCCGCGGGGGTCGCCCTGCTGAACCAGGTCGTCGAGCACGCCGGGGAAACCGTCCGCAAGGCCCTGGTCGACCCGGGCTTCAAGAACCAGGCCGTCGCGCACGGCAGCGGCCTGGGCATCGAGGTCGAGATCACCGAACGAAACCCGCAGGAGCCGGGGTTCGTCCCGCAGCCGAAGCGGTGGAGGGTCGAGCAGACCTACGGAATCCTGTTACTGCACCGGCGCCTGGTCCGCGACTACGAACACCGCCCCTCCTCCTCCGCCTCGCGCGTCTACTGGGCGATGACCCACGTCATGGTCCGCCGCCTGACCGGAGTGAGCACCCCCACCTGGCGCGATGCGGAAGCGGTGACGGCGTGAACATCGATTCCCTGCTCGACGCGCTCGGCCTCCAGAAAGACGCCGCTCGGGCCCTGGCCGACGAACTCCGCACGCAGATCGACGAACTGCAGGACTGACTGCGGAAGGCTGAGACCCATCTCGAGCACCTCGCGATCACCAGGAAGACCATCACTGCTCTCGCTGACCGCCTCCCGGTCCAGTCGGCCTCGCCAGACCTGCCCGAGCACCCGGACTACCCCCGCATCCTCACCGTCTTCAACGAGGCCACCGGCCCCCCTCCGGGCTCGCGACGTCTGCCAAGCCCTCGACCACGAACTGTTGCCGAAGAACATCGAAGCCGCCCGCGCCAAGCTGAAACGCCTCGTCAAGCTCAACGTCCTTACCGAGGTCGACGCTGGCAGCTTCATCAGGAAGCAGTAGCCGACGGAAGCTCCGCGACCAGCAGCCTTGCCCCAACCTCACCCAGAAACGGATATCAGCTCACGAACCGTCCTCTGATCACCTGGCCCAAGCCTCACCTCGACGATCACGGAGGACATCCGGATCCGCGTGCGTCGCGCCTCGGCTCAGTTTCCTCTCGGCACCTCGATGTCGTAGACCAGCGCATACACGATGTCCCGGGCCTGGCGTAGGTCGTAGCCCGTCGTGTCCACGATCACCTTGAGCGCCCGGAGGGTGTCACCACCCAGCATGAACATGCGCGCGTCGGCCTGCGCCCCGGCCGGAACCGGCAGGGCACGGGCTCGCCGTGGATCCACGCTCCGCGGGATCCTCGGCAGCCCGCCCTCCTTTTTCCTGCCCCTAAACACCTTCAGTCCCCAACCCCTCACCCGTACGACCAGTTCGTGGAGCGCATCCTATGCGGACGGGCGCTCAGGCAGATTCGACGTCCTCGCCAAAGCCGACGCCAGCGGCTTCGCCAGGAAGCAGTAGCCGGCCGAAGCCCCGGGACGCGCAGCCTTGCCCCAACCTCACCCAGAAACGGATATCAGCTCACGAACCGTCCCCTGAGAGGGCGTTTACGTACCTCTGTTCCGAAAAGCGGCTTCTATCGCCGCCTCAGTTCATAATGATTACAGCCGTTATGCGGACTCCATCTCCCCTTGACGGGTGAACCTCGTAGTCCGTTTCGCGAATTTCTGCTACCGGAAGTCCGTCTGGTTTGAAAATGCGGCAGAACCGCCCGATGACCAGCGGAACAATCCATTCCGCGCCATCCGTGAAGACGGGACAGCGTGAGCCAGCGCAAGCCGTACCCCAGCGGCCTGTCCGACGCCCGGTGGGCCTTGATCGAGCCGACTCTGACGGCCTGGCGGAAAGCCCGGCTCGACCGCCGCCCAACCGGTCAGCCGGCGAAGGTCGAACTCTACGATGTGTTCGACGCGATTCTCTATCTGAACCGCACCGGAATCCCCTGGAAATACCTCCCGCATGACTTTCCTGGCCAGGGCACCGTCTAATTCCACTACGCCGCCTGGCGCGACGAGGGAATCTTCGCCCGGCTCAATTACGACCTCACCGCCCTGGCCCGCGCGAAGGAAGGCCGCAAGCCCGATCCGACGGCCTCCGCCATCGACGCCCAGAGCAGCAAAACCTCCACCAACATGCCCGCGACCAGCCAGGGAACCGATGTCGCGATGAAGATCGTGGGCCGGAAGCGAGGCATCCTCACCGACACGATCGGTCTGATCCTCGCCGTGACCGTCACCGCCGCCAGCCTCTCCGAAAACGCCCTGGGGATACGCCTCCTCGACCAGGCGAAAAACACCTACCCAACCATCGCCAAGAGCTGGGTCGACACCGGCTTCAAGAAGGCCGTCGTCGAACACGGCGCGATGCTAGGAATCGATGCCGAAGTCGTCGACAAGAACCCCGGAACTCGCGGCTTTCACGTCCTGAAAAGGCGCTGGGTGGTGGAGCGGAATATCGGTTGGATCATGATGCACCGACACCTTGTCCGTGACTACGAGACCCTCTCCGCCAGCTCCGAAGCCGTGATCCACCTCGCTTCGATCGACAATCTCGCCAAGCGCATAACGGACGAGATCACGCCAACCTGGCGAGGAACCTACTAGGGCATAAGAGGCAAGTCGCCCAATCTAAACGCCCCCTCAGAGAGTACTGGTGATAGCCCTAGAGGAAGCCAAACAGGCCCCTGAGTGTCGTCCGTTCGACGAACACGCCTGGCCGCTTGGCGACGTCGAGGAAGTACTCACGCTCGCTCATCCCAATGAGATCCACAGGGGCATCGTCCCGCGTATGGACGAAGCCGGAGCTGCGCTCGACATGCCCTCGCAATTGAAATTCGAACACGTGTACTATTCGTGCCCACGTACGACCTTCCCAAGTTCTCCAGGGGAACCGCTGTGGCGCGAGGCGGGTCAAAAAGACTTTCCGCAGCTCAGCGCGATTTCGGGTGACAGTAGCAAGCGCAACAGGTGTGGCGCTATCGCCGGTTCAGGTGATCCACAAGGCCGGGGTCGTTCGCACGACTTACCGACCGACCTGCGCTGCGGGAGTCAGGTCGTGGAGGCGGGGCCGGGCGGCAGGTGGACGGTCATGATCAGGTGGCAGGTTTCGGTGCCGATGCCGCGGTAGGCATGGGGGGCGTCGCCGTCGAAGGTAGCGGTCTGCCCGGCTTCGACGGCGTGCTCGGTGCAGTCGACGACCAGGACCATCCGGCCGGAGGTGACGCTGACGGTTTCGACGACCCCGGCCTGGTGGGGGTGGCTGGGGTATTCCTCGCCCGGTTGGAGTTGCCAGCGCCAGACCTCGGTCGGGGCCGGGCCCGATGTCGTCAGCATGAGCCGGGCTTCGCTGCCTTGTTCGCCGGTCCACAGCGGCACCACGTCGTCGGCGGTCACGACACGGACGCGGCCCTCGGCCCGCCCTTCCATGAGGGCGGACACGGAAACGCCGAGGGCGTCGGCCAGCCGGACCAGGGTCGCGAAGTTCGGGTTTCCCTGCGCCTTCTCCAGTGCGACCAGGGCGCCCTTGCTGACCTTGGCGCGTCGGCCGAGTTCGTCCAGGGACAGGCCGGCGCGGGTGCGGGCCGCCCTGACGTTGTGCGCGAGCGCCCGCAGGGCTGCGTCTGTCTCGGTCATCCGATCACATCCTTACAGGTGGACCACTGGAATGCACCGTGCGGTCGTTTGGTTGACACAAAGCGGTCGGTCTGTTGTACGGTTTAGTCGTTCCATTGAATAGTAAGGGATGTACCGTGATCGCTCTGCTGCTGGCCCTGGGCAGCTCACTCGCCTACGGGTGCGCCGACTTCCTCGGCGGCCTCGCCGCCCGTAAGGCCCACGTCCTGCGCACCGTGATGATCGCCGCCCCGGCTTCTCTTGCGGTCGAGCTGATGCTGTGGCCCGTACTCGGCGCCTCGTTCAGTGCCAGCGCCCTCGGCTGGGGTACCGCGTCCGGAGTCGCCTCGGCCGCCGCGTTCGCCCTGCTCTACCGCACCCTGGCAATCGGCCCGATGAACGTGCTCTCGCCCGTGACCGCGCTGATGTCCGCCATGCTTCCCGTCGGCGTCGGCCTACTGCAGGGCGAACACCTGGGCATCGCCGGACTGGTGGGTCTGCCGCTCGCGCTGGCCGCGGTAGTGGTGGTCAGCGCCGGTCACGGCATCGGGTTGTCGGCGCGGCCCTCCCGTACGGCGCTGCTGCTGGCCCTTGGTGCCGGCGCCGCCATCGCCCTCCAGCTGATCTTCTTGCACCAGGCACCCTCCGACAGCGGGGTGGCCCCGCTGATCGTGGGCCGGACGGTCTCCTCGGTCATCACCCTGGCCGCGGCCGGGCTGATGTTCCGCAGGCTGGGCCCCGAGCGGCCCGCCTACGCGGTGTCGGCCGCCGCGGGCGTGCTGGACTCGGTGGCGAACCTGCTGTTCCTCGTGGCCGCCCGTAGCGGGGACCTCGCCGTCGTCGCCGTCATCACCGCCCTCTACCCCGCGGGCACGGTTCTTCTCGCCCGCAGCGTGCTCGCCGAGCGCATCCACCGCGGCCAGCTGGTCGGGCTCGGCACCGCCGCCGTCGCCGTCAGCCTCCTCGCCCTGACCTGAGAAGCAGTCCACCCCATCGATCGCGCAAGGAGAGCAGCATGTTCATCCAGCCCTGGGACACCGGCCTGGACGAGGCCGAATGGCAGACCTGGATCGCTGCAGGCCACGACTTCGGCCAGCTGAGCGTCAACGGCCTGCACGGCCAGCCGCCCGTCGTGGTACCCACCCACTTCACCAACGACAACGGCGACCTGCTGATCCACCTCGCCCGCCCCAACCCGGTCTGGAAGGCGATCGAGCACGACCCGAACGTCACCTTCACCGTCATCGGCGACTACGCCTTTGTCCCCGGCCCCTGGCGCGCCAAGCCCGGCATCCCGCCAACCGACGGCGTGCCCACCAGCTACTACGCGGCCGTGCAGTTCACCTGCCGCGCCCACCTGGTCGACGACCCCGAGGCCAAGGCCGAATTGCTGCGCCGCCAGCTCGCCCGCTTCCAGCCCGACGGCGACCACGCCCCGGTCGCCGTCGACCAGCCGCCCTACGGCCGGATGCTGTCCGGCATCCGCGGCCTACGCCTTCAGGTCGCCGACGTGCGGACGAAGTTCAAGTACGACGACCACAAGCCCGTCGAACAGCGTGCCAACGTCGCCGCCCGTCTCACCGAACGCGGGCAGGGCCTCGACGTGCCCACCGCACAGCAGCAGCGCCGCCGCCTGGACCGCATCGGCCCCTGGAAGCCCTAACCTCCACGCCCGCACGCCCGCACCGAGGAACGGAGCCCCGCCCATGACCGCCTTCCGTATCGCCCCCGCCGTCGCCGACACCTTCCCCGACGCCCTCATCGCCGTGGTCACCGCCAGCGGCCTGCGCGGCCGTGAACCCTGGCCCGACACCACCGCCGCCCTTCAAGACCTGGAGCAGCAGCTCACCGACGGCACCTGGCAGCCCGCCGACGAGACCGACACGAGGATCGAAGCGTGGCACACCGCCTACCGGTCCTTCGGTACCAACCCCCGCCGCATCCGCCCCAGCGTCGACGCGCTCGGCCGCCGCTTCTCGAAGAAGGGGACCCTGCCACGCATCAATCCGGCCGTCGACTCCTACAACGCCGTCTCCGTCCAGCACGGGCTGCCCGCCGGCGCCTTCGACCTGGACCACGTCACCGGTGACGTCGACATCCGCTACGCGGACGGCACCGAGGAGTTCACCCCGCTCGGCGAACCCGACACCGTCGAGAACCCGAAGCCCGGTGAGATCATCTACACGGACACCACTGGCGTCCTGACCCGCCACTGGAACCACCGCGACGCCCACCGCACCCGCGTCACAGAAGACTCCACCCACATCGCCTTCGTCCTCGAAACCCTCCACGCCACCCGTGACGGCCACCTCCTCAAGGCCGCCGCGCACGAGCTGCAGGGCCTGCTTGCCCCTCACACCGAACAGACCGCCGTGTACTACCTCAGTCCGGACCAGCCCCAGGTCACCGCCTGATGAGGGCAGGCCCCGATCCCCAGACTCGGTCTCCCGCCGGGGAAGCCTTCGCAGATCCCGTGTGCTCGTCCGGGCGGCCGTGACACGCTGGCTCACGCGCGTTGGTTCAGGGCCCGTGTCAGCTCGCCGTTGGCGGCGCGAGCGGCCTCCAGTTCTTCGGTCCGTTCGCCGCCAATTGCATCAGATGCGAATTCGCGACGGTATGCGAACCAGTCCGAGCAAGGGCGTCAACCGCGCTGCGATCTAGTACTCCAGCCGGACTTCTTCATTCGTGCTGGTCAACGGCTTGGGCGTGGGGAGTGTAGCGGGCTGGAATGGGGGGTGAGGCGGCCTTTGCCGAGCCGTCCCACGAAGGTGTGACCGCGCCGTGTGTAGTGGCAGCGTTCCGGGCAGCCCGCTCGCATGAGCGATGTACCAACGGGCCTGTGGGAAGAGGGACTTGCTGAGCTGCTCTTGCGGATCGGAGGACGTTTTGCCCGCGTGGAATCCCGGCGACGGATGCGAGACTACGTCCGTGGGCTTCTTGGCCCGGTGGGCCGCAAGAACGGCTGGCAGCTCGCCGAATACGCCGGCCACGCCACCCCCGACGGGCTGCAGCACCTGCTCTCCCGGAGCCGCTGGGAGGCCGACGAGGTCCGCGACGACCTGCACGCCTACGTCGCCGAGCACCTCGGCGCGGACAACGGCGTGCTGATCATTGACGACACAGGCTGTGCGCCACGAGGCGCTGAGGAATCGAGCGGGAGGGAGAATCCGCCGCTGGTCATCGCAGTGACCGGTTGAAGCTGGAGGCAGGCGGAGCCCTGGGTTGGGGGTGAAGCTGGAAGCGGCCTCGACAACGTAGGGGCGAACCGACACCACCAGATGGTTCGTGCCCGCAAGCGAAGACGGAATGGGTGTAAGGAAACTGAACCGGTGGTTGAAGCCCCGTGAGTCGTCAGCGGTCTGCCGAATCTGGTGGATGGACCGTGCCGCAGTGCTGGAGAGTGCTCTATCCGGTGGCCTCTCCTCTCTCGACGTCCTTAGCCTGTGGCACGTCGGGAGGCCCGGACCAATCCTGCGATATGCGGTCCGTGGCGATGCTGCCGGGGTAAAGCCGGGCACCGAAGCCGTCGCAGAGATCCTCAGTGAACGTGGGAAACGATCTGGCATCGCCCTCCCCGTCCGGCAGCCGGCCGGGCGGCGGGCAGGCGCAATGCCCGCTGATGACGCCAGGTCGTGGCGGAGTCGCCGTAGTACTCAGAGGCTGGGAAAGCCGGTCACACGGGAAAGGGCGACAGCGTGATAGCAGCAGGACTGCTGTCGGGGAGGAACGTTGTTGAATAACGACGCGCCGTCGACAACAACTTGGCCGGGCAGTATGACGGCCGAGCGACGGGTACTCGATCACCAGATCAAGCTGCACCGATGGGCACGGAACGAACTGGATCGTCGGTTCGATGATGTATTCAACTTGATCTGTGATCGGGCCACGCTGTTGGTGGCCTGGGAACGGGTTTCCGGCAACCGGGGTGCCAGAACAGCGGGCGTGGATGGGGTCACCCGTTATCACGTCGAGGAACGTCATGGATTGATTCCGTTCCTGGAGGAGCTTCGTTCTTCACTCAAGGACGGGTCCTTCACGGCGCTTCCGGTCAAGCAGGCGGTGATTCCCAAGAAGAACGGAAAGGTTCGTTACTTGGGTATCCCGACTCTGCGCGACCGGGTGGCGCAGATGGCGCTCAAGCTGGTCCTGGAGCCGATCTTCGAGGTCGATTTCTATCCGTCCAGTTACGGGTATCGGCCTGGTCGTCGGGCTCAGGATGCCATCGCCGAGATCCACCACTTCACCAGCAAGCCGTCGAACTACGAGTGGGTCATCGAGGGCGACATCAAGGCTTGCTTCGACAACGTCGATCACCACGTCCTGATGGACCTGGTGGCCGAGCGTGTCAAGGACCGCAAGGTTCTGCGGCTGGTCAGCGCGTTTCTGCGGGCCGGAGTTGTCGAATTGCAGGGTGGATTCGCGGAGTCCCTCACCGGAACTCCGCAAGGAGGAGTCGCCTCGCCGCTGTTGGCCAACGTCTATCTCTCCGTCCTGGACCGGTATTTCTCACGGATCTGGGACACCGAGATGACCCCGGCCTGGC
The DNA here is from genome assembly GCF_044741025.1 of Streptomyces sp. NPDC088246. Lineage (NCBI taxonomy): Bacteria > Bacillati > Actinomycetota > Actinomycetes > Kitasatosporales > Streptomycetaceae > Streptomyces > Streptomyces sp. NPDC088246. Next base: position 6,409 of record NZ_JBIURV010000068.1, on the reverse strand, counting down.
GTCGGCAGAATCGGCGTCGCAAGGGGCTGCCGAACTTCCGGCTGGTGCGTTATGCCGATGACTTCGTGGTGCTTGTGAACGGCACGAGGGAAGAGGCTGAAGCACTGAAGGCGGAGATCGGTGTGCTGCTGGCCAACAGGCTGAATATGACTCTTTCGGACGAGAAGACCCACATCACACACATCGACGACGGGTTCGTCTTCCTGGGCTTCCACATCCAGCGCAGGCTCTGGGGCGGCGGTCGCCGTGTTGTGCTCACCATTCCGTCCAAGCAGGCTTTGGCATCGGTGATGCACAAGATCAAGAAGTTGACGGGGCGTGGCATGACCTCGCTCTCGTTGGAGGAGGTGCTGCGGGCGGTCAACCCGGTCCTTCGGGGCTGGGCTGCCTATTTCCGCTACGGCGTCTCGAAGAAGACGTTCTCGTACCTCGGCTGGTACGCGTGGCGGAGGATGAATCTCTGGATTCGCCGCAAGCACCCCCGCACGACCTGGAAACAAATGCGGCGCCGATATTTTGCGGCGGATAGCATCGCAGAGGGCGGGATCGTTCTCTACAACCCGGCGAAGATGAAGGTAGAACGCTACCGCTTCCGCGGAGCGCAGATCAGCACGCCTTACAACATCGACGAGGTCAATCCACGCGGGGCTCGCTTCCGCCGGACCAGCCACGACGATGTGGCCTTTGTCGGACAGGTCAGTGAATACCTCGCCTGATCTATCGAATCGTGTGGAGAGCCGGATGCTCGGCCAACGGGCACGTCCGGTTCGGCGGGCGGGGATGGGAAAACCGACACCCGAGAAGGTGCACGGCGTCCCGTCCCCGACCCAACTCGTGAAGAAGGGCACCACCTCCGCCGGTGTCCAGCGCCAGTACTCCGGCACCGCAGGCCGCACCGAGAATTGCCAGATCGGGGTCTTCGCCGCCTACGCCACCACCCGCGGCCACACCCTGGTCGACCGCGAGCTCTACCTGCCCAAGTCCTGGACCGACGACCGCGAACGCTGTCGGGCCGCCCGTGTCCCCGACGACCGCGTCTTCGCCACCAAGGGCGAACTGGCGAGGACCATCATCCTGCGGGCCCTCGCCTCACCCCTGCCCATCGGCTGGGTCACCGCGGACTCCGCCTACGGCCAGGACTCCCACTTCCGCCGCTTCCTCGAAGACCACCAGCTCTCCTACGTCGTGGCCGTCCCGAAGTCCCAGCAGGTCCACGGCCCGCGCATCGACCACCTCATCGGCCAGGCCCCGCTTGAAGCCTGGCAGCGGCTGTCCGCAGGAAGCGGCGCGAAGGGCGAGCGTATCTACGACTGGGCCGCAGCCCGCCTGCCCGCCGTGCGGGAATTCGACGGCGACGAACCCACCCGGCAACGCTGGATGCTGGCCCGCCGCAGCATCACAAAGCCCGACGAAATCGCCTACTACCTCGCCAGCGCACCCCTGGAAGCCACCGTCGCCGACCTCGTACGCATCGCCGGCTGCCGCTGGAAGGTCGAGGAATCCTTCCAGAGCGCGAAGAACGAATGCGGCCTGGACCAGTACGAAGTCCGCCGCTACGTGGGCTGGTACCGGCACATCACACTCGCCATGCTCGCGCATGCCTTCCTCGCCGTCCTGGCCAGCCAGGAACGAGAAAAACGAGAAAAGGGGGCAGTGAGCGGGACACACCCGACCTCGTGGACCTCACACCGGCCGAGATTCGACGTCTGCTGGCAGTTGGACCCCACCGTCGCGCTCCGGACCGCGACCACGCGATGACGTGGTCCCACTGGCGTCGCCGCCACCAAGCACGCGCCCGCCGCTGCCACTACACACGGCGCGGTCACACCTTCGTGGGACCACCCGGCAAAGACAGCCCCACCCCCGATTCCAACCCGCTACACTCCCCACGCCCAAGCCGTTGACCAGCACGAATGAAGAAGTCCGGCTGGAGTATTAGGAGCCCGGATGCGCATATCGGCGAGCAGGGCCGAGCTGTACGCGGCGATACGCCGCGCCCACCGTGTCGGCCTGTCGGGGGTGCGGTGGAGCTGATCGGAACCGCGCCGCAGGCTACGTCCTCCCCGAACAGGACGTCAATGATCCATTGACGCACCATGGGGATCGGTCAGTTCCGTTTCGTGCCGCCGGACTTGCGGCGGGAAAGCAGGCGCCGGCGCACCAGCACCAGGGGGACGGCGCCAGCGAAGGCCACCGCAGTGGGGGCGGTGGCGGCCGCCTTGCCGATGCCCTTCTGGCCGAAGGTGGCGGGGACGGAGAGGGTGTCCCAGCGGTCGACGGGCCAGGCGATGACGATGGCGCGGCCCACCACGTTGTCCACGGGGACGAAGCCCTTGTCGTCCTCGTCCTGGTGGTAGCGGGAGTCCTGCGAGTCCTGCCGGTGGTCACCCATCACCCACAGCCGGTCCTTGGGCACCGTGACCTTGAACTGGCTCAAGTTCGTGCTGCACGGGGTGTTGCCGGGGAAGACGTAGGGCTCCTTCAGCGGCTTTCCGTTGACCTTCAGCGGGCCGGTGCCTTTGCACTCGACGGTGTCACCGGCGACGCCCACGACCCGCTTGATGAGGTCCTTCTCGTTGGCGGACGGCATCAGCCCGATGAAGCTCAGCGCCTTCTGTACCACGTTGGGCTCGGGCGTCGGCTCGTCCTTCATCCAGTGCCCCGGGTCGTGGAAGACGACGACCTCGCCGCGCTCGGGCTTCGAGCCGAACCACGGGGTCAGCTTGTCGACCAGGACCCGGTCACCCGGTTGCAGTGTGTTCTGCATCGACTCCGAGGGGATCGAGAACGCCTGCACCAGGAAAGACTTGATCAGCAGCGCCAGCACCAGCGCGACCACGATGAGCAGGGGCAGTTCCTTCCAGAACGGCCGCTGCGCCTTCCCGGACCTTCCGGCCCTCCCCCACCTCCTCGTCTTCCCCGTCGGCTCCTCGGGCCCCTCACCCGGACCGTCCTGTTCCGACCGCGCCCCGACCGCCACGCCCCCCACAGCCACTCCTCGCTTCGACCACCGCCCGCCGTGCGGGTCCCGGAACTCCTAGTCCAGCGGAACGTTCCGGCGAGGCCACCCTATGCGAAGAGGGGTGACGGCCGTTCCGGAGACCATGCGACCTGCGCTGATGAGGGTCCCCGGATCAGGCCGCACCTTCACCAAGGCCATCTCCGCGCAAGCGAGCGACTTCAAATCTCGGTTCTGGCACAGATCTTGGGAAGCCGTCGCGGTGCATTACCTCGATGTTCGATTGCGAGGGACTGGCTCGTGTGAGACGGCGCACGCCTTGTCGTCTCACAGCGGGAATTGACGCTCCCTCAGGTGCTTGTCGGTCGATGCCGTGGTCGGCTGTGGACGGTGATGGTGCTGTTCATGCAGGCTGGTACATCGTTCTGGGACTCGCTGGTGTTCGACGGGATCGACGAGGTGGATGTCGAGGCGGTCACGGCCGCGTTCGGCACGGTCGAGGTGATGGCGAGAGGCCGCGCGGCCGGGGCTGCATGTCCGGACTGCGGCCGCTTCTGCATCGCGTGCAGGGTGTTCAGCCGGCTGCCCTCCAGCAGCCCGTCGCGGCGCACCCGGTCGAACAGTGCCGTGTCCAGATCCTCAAGATGCGGGCTGCGGTTCAGCAGGAACAGCTGACAGGCCACCATCGGCAGCAGGGTGTCCTCGTCCCGGCCGAGCCGGTAGCCCCAGGCGACCAGGACCGTACGAAGTCGTGCGACCTCGCCGTTGACGCGGTCGCGTCCGAAGATCCGCCATGCCAGAGTGAGCCGCTGGAAGCTGCCGAGCCGGTGAAACTCGTTGAAGCCACCGAGCAGGTAGGCGTGCGCCGCGAGATAGGGGCGGACTTCGTCGCCTACCCAGGTGGGCGCGTGCCTGCGGAACTCGGCCTGAGTGCGGCCGAGCAGGTGAAACCATTCCGTCTCGGTCCAGCCCCAGAAGGTCCTGCCGGTCTCCGCGCACCGCGTCAGCAGCACCGCGACCACGTCGAGCATGGCCCGTCGGCGGTGCGGGGTGGGCGGGGAGTCCAGTGCGGCGTTGACCGCCTCCAACGGACCAAGCAGCCGCGTGATCACGCGCCGGCCCGGCGCGGACGGGTCGTGGTACTGCAGCCGCCGCAGATTGCGCACGCCCAGGTCGGCCACGGCCCTGGCCTCAGCAGGTCGCACTGCCACCGCTGCGTCGTCGCGGGGCGGGGAGATCGGCCAGGACCAGCGTCCGGCCCCGTCTTCGGCAGCGACGGCCGGCAGTGGTGCGGTCACCTCGACACCTCCGCCGTCGTGCCGTCCGCAGACGTGAGCATCTGTATGCGCCAGGCATGTATGTGGTCCATGCCGCGGGCCAGCTTGTCGGCCCGGTCCCGGCCGGACAGGTGGATGTACTGGAGCGTGGAATCGGTGTTGCGATGGCCAGCGAAGGTCGCGATCGCGTGCAACTCCCAGCCCATCCGGGCCAGATCGGTCAGACACAGGTGACGGGTGGTGTGGGTCGAGAACCTCGGGACACCGGCCTCCAGGGCGATCCGGCGGACCACCTTCGACCAGGTCCACAGGGCCAGCGGCTGCCCGTGGTTGCGCCGGGACTCCGAAAAGAACAGCGGCCCCTGGCCCGGCTGACCGTGGCCCGATGGGCGAGGCAGGCCGACATCAGCACGCCGGTCGACGCCGAGTACGGCACCACCCGCTCCAACCGGTTCTTCGTCGTCTCCGCCCGCACCCTCAGCGTCCGGTGGGCCGGATCGAGGTCATCCGTCCGAAGTGAGCACAGCTCCTCTCGCCGCAGCGCGGCATCGTAGGCCAGGGCCAGCATCACCCGGTTACGGACTGACTCCTCCCGCACGACCTGCAGGATCCCCAGCCACTGCTGTTCACTGGGGATCCACGGCAGCTTCGTCAGCCGCGGCACCAGCCCGCGCTGCTGCCCGCCCCTCTGGCCCCCCGGGGTGTAGCGGCCCCGGCCGACCTGGTTCGACTCCCGCAGGCCTTCCTCCATGAGGAAGTCGTAAAACAGGCGGACCGGCACCAGGCGCTGCTGGATGGTGGCGTTGGCCAGTCCTGCCCCGAGTCGATCGAGACCACATTGGCCCCTCGACGTTGAGGCCGAGAGGTCAATTCCCTTACGTAGACGGCCACATGTGCGCGGTTCGCGGTGACCGGGTCGACGTTCTCCCGTTCGCACATCAGCAGGTACTCGGCCAGCCCGCGGGCGTAGGCATCGATCGTGCGGGGCGCACGGCCGAGATCCGTCCAGATCGTCAGCCAGGTCGCCGCCTGCTCGTGCCGGCCGAGCACCGGCCACTTCTCCATCAGCACCGTCGTGCCGCTCAACACATCTCCCCAGTCCGTGGTTGCACCGGAGAGACATGATCACCCCGGCAGATTCCACGTAACTTTTAAGTTGCTCAAGCGCCAAATGTTCGGCCGGGCCGGCTTCCAACTCCTCCGAAAACGAGTCCTGCTGTCGTGGCTCAAGCTGCGCAATTGGACAGGACTCCAGGAAATTGCGCGAAATTGGCAAGCCCCCGCCCGCCCCTGTGCTACCCGACCCGCGCCCTCCGCCACTCCACTTCCTCGGCAGCCATCGGGGTCTGGACGCTGTACACGTCGCCGACCCGCAGATTGTCTGGCGTGCTGTACTCGCCGTAGGTGCCTATGACGGAGACGGCCACTTGGGAATCGGGCTGCCAGAAAGTACGGAAATACGGGGCGTTCGCCGGGATTTCTGGGATCTCCAACAGGGGGACGCCGCGCCGCTCCAGTAGGCCTTTCAGCTTTTCGAACCGAAGCCTGGGAGTGAACCGCCCGTACCGGGCGCGAAGCGCGTCGTTGACGAGGGTGCGGTCCCGGTACGCAAGCCTGTGCACCTGCAGGGTGAAGTGGTGTCCCGACCAGGGGTGGTCGGCGGAAGCACGGTCCCAGTAGAACTCGGCGAGGCCGTAGTCACGGCACATGCTGCAATCGCCGAAGGTGTTCTCACCGAAGTCTGGCCCAAGGACCTTGGTGACATGGTCGGGAGAATCCGCAGGGCCCACGCCGAGCATGGTGCCGGTGATGACGACGTCCACGTAGAACGCCAGGGAGTGCGGAGTCAAAGGCGATCCTCGATGTGGTGTGGCCCAGCGTGATGTGAGGGACGTCCCCACCGGGGGTGTGCACCACCGGGCCCACTTGCATGGGAACCGCCGGGCCTGGTCGACCATACTCCACCCCAGCCGTTTCACCGCTCCCAGAACTTCCAGGACCCACGCCTATTAGGGCTTTGTTAGGTCCTGTGGTGGGGTTCGGGGGTTGGTGCGGGTCGGCCGCATATCGAGCAGGCACCGGTCCAGGTGGCCAGGAGGGCCTGGAGTTCGCGGAGGACCGCGTAGAGGGTCAGGCCGGCGCAGGGGCTTTTGGGTCGAGTCTGAGCAGGGTG
>NZ_JBIURV010000067.1:0-32006 GCF_044741025.1 Streptomyces sp. NPDC088246 | reverse complement strand
TCCGCCGCTACATCATCTGGCGAAACCGCAATGCCGACAACCGGCACCTACGCGCCGTCGTGGACAGGGCAAACGTTGCCTGATCCGGCACTAGCTCTCTGTCGGTGACTTGAGCGGGACAGCGCCCCGATTCCTGACAGGAACAACATGTGACATGGATCACAGGGAGGCAGGAGTGCCGCCAACCGATGCTCGCAACGTCGAGGCGGCGCGCATGGGACTCCGTGGGCGCGTGATGCCGCTCAACGCAAGGCGTGTCACTCACTCAACGCCACGGCCTGGACGACGACACGGCCACGTCAACATCACCAAAGGACGGCCTCCGAGCACCTGGAAGCAACAGCTCGCAATAGGCGAGAGAACCGGCGGACGCCACCGGCCTGTTGACCGGACTACGGGAGTACACGCCGGGCGGGAGCGCATCCCTGCTCGGGCGTCGACGGCTTCTACGACTGGGGGGTGGCGTCGGACCGCCGCTTCGCCAGGATGCGCCGGTTCCCGCCCGGAGCCGGCGGGGTGGTCACCCCAGTGCAGGGCGTGTGCGGCGTGCGGTGTGTGCGGGCCCCTCCGCTGTGGTGAACCAGAACAGGGCCGCGCACAGGAAGGCCGCTGCCGCGAAGACCAGCGATTGTGTGACGGAGTCGTCCCGCGCCCCGGCGACGAGCGCGCCGGCCGCTGACAGTGCCAGGGCGACCGCCGGCAGCGCACGAGGGCGCCGCGTGACGCCTGGTGCGTCGGCCGGTGGCAGCAACCGGGCCGCGAGGCTGTAGCAGGCGCAGGCCAGCAGTGTGGAGCCCAGTACGTCGCTGGGCCGGTGGTGGTAGGTGGCCTGGACGGCGCCGGCGGTGACGGCGAGCCACAGCATGCCGGCCGCGGTGACGTAGGGGCGGATGCGGGGGGAAGCGACGAGGGCGGCGCCGAGGGCCAGCCCGGCGGGGATGGCCACGTGTCCACTGGGGAAGCTCGGCTCGATGAGCGAGACGCGCGCGTCCACCAGGTCGGGGCGGGGCAGGATCATCCGGGTGAGTTCCTTGCTCCCGAGCGTGACCATGACGATCCCGGTCGCCGCGCAGCCTTGCCACCAGCACCTCCGGACCAGGGTGACGGCCGCGATGACGGCGATCCCCACGAGCAGGGTGGGCATGGCGCTCTGCTCCAGGGGCGGCAGGGCCCATGACTGGTAAGCCGACCCCGACCAGTCGTAGATCCATGCCGGTTCAGCGCCGACTTCTTTGCTGAACAGGGCGTTCTCCGCCCGTTGCCCGAACGGGGTGCAGACGGCGATCAGGTAGACCACCAGGAACCCCAGGAGGCACAGCGGAGCCGAGGCCCGTAGCCGTATCGTCCGCGCGGGGCTGGGTTCGGCCGTGGTTCCCGGGACTGGGCCGGGGTTTGGGTGTGTGGACAAGGTCGAGGGATCTTGCTGAGTCATCGCTTTCTCTGTCTTCGTGGGGGAGCAGTGCGGTCACGCGCCGCTTTGGGCGACAGGTGAGCCGACAGGCCCGGTCGGCCCATCGGGGATCTGCTCCTATTCGAGGAGTGCCCGGCTCTGCCGGCGCTGGGCGGCGATCGCCAGGGCCGGTAGGGGTGCGATCAGGAGGAGGAGGACGACCAGGTCCGGCAGGGACCGCATGAACGCGTTCGGCTGGATGACGATCGCCTGCGTGCGGATGAACGCGACCGCCGCGACGGGGATCAGCCACCGGTAGTCACCGGTGGCGGCCGTCGCCGCCCACGCGGCGATCAGCGCGGCGACTTCGAGGGCGAACAGGCCGCGTTGGAAGGCCGGACTGATGGAGATGATGTGCAGGCCCCCGGCCACGAACATGGCGAGCACGACGGGGACCAGCCAGCGGTACGAGTGGCGCCGCAGCCGGGCGGGACGGCAGACCGCCAGCACGGCGCACGCGGTGCACAGTGCCCCCGACAGCACCAGGTCACGGGCCGTTATCGGGGCGCCCAGCCCGTAGTAGCCCAGGCCCACCTTGCCCTCGTCGCCGAAGAACGTATTGCTGTTGAACGTGGCACCGACGTAGATCATCGCTGCTGCGGCCGGCAGGGCGATCCACGGCTTACCGCGTAGCAGGGCGATCAGGCAGACCAGCGGAAGCAGCCCGTAGGGCAGGAGCCGTGTCCGCGTGCCGGGACCTTGCGCCCACGGGTACCAGCCGGAGAAGTGGAAGGCGATGGCATGCCGACCGGGATCGATGTGCAGTGCCCAGTGCCACACATCCTGCAGGTACGGCACCAGTGCCAGCGCGGCGAGGACGAGAGCGGTCAGATGGATGCCGTGCAGCCACCACGGCCGGGCCGTGTCGTCGACGACGGCACGGGCGCGGGCCTGCACCCCGGCACGCGCCAAGGCGACGACCTCCCGCAGCGGGGGCCAGGAACGGCCGGGATACGCCTCGGCCAGGCAGGCCAGCAACTCCTCACCCTGCCGGGAACGGTAGGGCTCGGGATAGGCCGCAAGCAGCAAACGGTTCATGCCGGGGCCGCTCCGACATTCCGCGAGCGTCCGATGACGACGGCCGCCGCCTGCTGCATCCGCAGCGCCTCCCGGCCGAGCGCCTCGGTGCCGTCCTCCGTGAGCCGGTAGTACCGCCGCGCCCGCCCGTCCACGATCTCCTCATGGCCGGCGGCCACCAGCCCGGCCCGCTCCAACCGCTCCAGCGCGCCATAGAGAGTGCCGACAGCGATCCGGAGCCGCCCGTCGGTGGCCTGCTCGGCTGCCTTGATGATGCCGTAACCGTGCAACGGTCCGTCCATGAGCGCAGCAAGGATGAAGTACTGCGGTTCCGTCAAGGACGGGTTCTGTCTTGTCATGCGTCGAGCATATATCGAGCTACGAAATATATCTGCCAGCCGTGGGTGATCACGGCAGCTCCTCCATGCCCGCAGCGAGCGTCACCCTCTCTCGACCGGCGAGCGCGACGGCGGTCTCCTCGACGCACCCGCGCGGCATTGGCGGATGCTCACCGCGACCTGGTCCGGGCCGAGCGGAACGTCATTCCCACCGTGTCCGCCGGACCCGTCTCCCGCCCGTTGAACTGCCCGTGGAGCAGCCTCTGTTCGCCCGGACCGGCTGCGCGCAGCCGGCGAGGCAGCGTTCGATGAGGCCCGACCCGAGCGGTCGCTTCCCCGGTGCCCCCGGGAAGCGCAGATCGCCGCCTGTGGCCGTCCGGCATGCCCCGTCGGTGATTAGGGCTTGCACTTCCGGGGGCTTAAGCCGAGAGCAACATCGCGACCGTCACCATGGCAAGCAGCCCTATGTACGCCCAGGCATAGGTGCGGTCAGGGATCCGCGGCGGGCGCCGCCGCAGTACCGCGATCACCGGTAGAGCTCCGAGGAGCAGCGCCGAGGCTGCGCGGACGTCGATGAGACCCAGCAGGTGCACGTGCGCGTCAGCGGCGGCGGGAACCGCAGCGCCGCCCAGGGACACCGCGGTGGCCGGGAGCGCGATGGCGAGGGTGAGGGGGTTGGCCAGCGCAGTCGCCACGTGCATCGTGTGCCCGGCCCGCCGCATCGCGGGGACGGTCATGACGCTGCCTCCCACGCCGAGGAAGGCCGCGACCGCACCGACCGGCGCGCCGAGGACGGCCGGCAGCGGACGCGGAGCGTCGGAGGTTGCCTCGACCCGGGGGCCCGGGCGCAGGAAGCCGGGGCGCAGGAGCAAGTCGGCGATGGTGAGAGCGATGTACGCGACGAACGCCCAGCGGGCCAGATCGGCCGGGGTGAGGCGCGTGGCGAGCGCGCCGGCCGAGGCACCGGCCGCCAGCAGGAGGAGCAGCATGCCGCTGCCGCGGAGCGCGAGGAGCACCCGCCGCGGTGTGACGGCTGTCGCGAATCCCGCGTTCACCACCATCACCAGGGCCGAGGTGGCCGTCGCCACCCGCATCGCGTCCGCGCCGAGTGCGACGTCCGCCCAGACCACGACCGGCACCGCGACGAACCCGCCGCCGAACCCGAACAACACCGTCGTCGCCCCGGTGAGGAGTCCGATCCCGATCAATGCCACAACGTCCATGGCCCCACTCCACCAGTTCCGACGGACTTCTCGCATGCGATGGTCGGCACCATTCCTTCGCGTCTCAGCCAGTAGAATGGCTGGGTGAAGAACGTCTCCCTGGCCGACGTCGACCACGTCGACCGGGTCGTCCTGCCGATCGGTACCGACTACCCGCCCGGCCACGTACTGGACTGGCACGAACACCGGCGCGCGCAGTTCCTCTACGGCGCCTCCGGGGTCATGGTCGTCGACACCACCGAGGGCACCTGGACCGTTCCGCCCGAGCGCGCCGTACTGATTCCGGCCGCTACCCGGCACCGGGTCCGCATGCTGGGGGTGAGCACCCGGAGTCTGTACATCGAGCCGGATGTCATTCCCTGGTGGCCCGTCACCTGCACGGTTGTGGACGTTCCGCCGCTGTTGCGTGAACTGCTCCTGGTCGCTGTCGAGTTCGAGATCGACTACAGCCTGTCCGGGCGGGAGGGAAGCATTGCCGCCCTCCTCCTGCACGAGATCGCCGAGCGTGCCCCGCTCCCGTTCCACGTCGGGATTCCCGCTGCCGCTGACCTCGCGAGGCTCTGCCGCGAGTACCTGGCCGCCCCGGACGCCGGCGTCACCAACGCCACATGGGCCGCGAGGGTGGCCATGAGCGAACGCGCCTTCACCCGGCGCTTCCGCTCAGAGGTCGGTGACAGCCCCGCCATCTGGCGGGCCCGTGCCCGCCTGCTCGCGGCCGTGCCGCTGCTGCGCACTGCGTCGGTCAGTGAGGTCGGTGGCCGTCTCGGCTACGCCTCTCCCGCCGCGTTCACCGCCGCCTTCACGCGCACCTTCGGCATGCCCCCGTCCCGCTTCGCCGCGAGCCGTCAAGGCGGCGGTCCCAGCCGCAGCTCCTGACGGCACCCTGACGTATCCGCACCCCGTTCCGGCGAACGATTACAGGCGGCCTGACCACCGACGTCGCACCTGTGGCGCCCGGCCGTACTGGCAGGCGCGCCGCCAGCACGACGACCAGCTCACACGGCTTCGGCTACCTGCGTGTGACTGAGCCGGCCCGGACAAGTCCTGGCCGGCTGCCGCTACCTGCCCGACGCTACGAACGCGAAGCCGACCTCTCCTTCACCAGCATCGCCTGCACCCTCATCTGCTACCGCAGACTCACCAGATGAAATGACTTCTGAGCCCGTTCACCAGGGTGAGCCCGCGGTAGTTCGAGAAGCCGTTGACCGTGCTGCGGCGCGAGGACGCCACGGTGGTGCGACGGGTCCGGCAGTGGGGACTTCCGTTGGATGACCGACTGCTGCTCGTTGCCACCTACTGGCGGACGAACTTGACGATGCGCCAGCTCACCCCACTGGTCGTCTGCCGCCCGGAGGTGGTGAAGCCGGCGAGTACGCGGTGGGAATACTGGCACGGGCTGAAATGGTCAGCCGCCGCCACCAAGGTGAGAGATGCCCATGGCCGACACGAGGTTCAACGAGATTTTCGGGGTTGAGCCGCACAACCTGGACCAGGTGCGATACCGCGCGGACCGGTTCGGCCTGCAGGTCGCTGCCGTCGTCGAGGGTGAGGGTGACGGGCCCGGTCGGGTCCGGGCGGCGCATGGCGGTCACCTGGGTGGCCGATCCGCACGTCCACGCCCGCCGCGGTGAGACTGCGTACTACGAGCTCTCCCGCGAATGGTTCCATGCGGGGAATCAGGCGGCGGGCGAGCAGGGTGACCTGGGAGCCCGGGCCCTGCCAGAGGGGGGCATCTCGACGCCGACTCCGCCGCTTCCGACGATGGCGAGCCGTGCGGGTGCCGTGCTGGAGTCGATGCCGTGCCGGTTTGTCCAGGGTGGGGCCTCCTGGATGCCGCGATCCTTACCTCTCCGACACGGAGGACAACCCCATGGGTTCGCTTGATCCGGCCGGACGCGTGGCCCTGGTGACTGGAGCGACCGGCGGCATCGGCGCCGCGACCGCGGCGCTGGCCCAGCAGGGAGCGCACGTACTGGTCGCCGGCCGCGACAGTTCCCGCGGCGAGTCCGTGGTCGCCGCCATTCGTGCCCGCGGTGACAAGGCTGCTTCGTCGCCGCCGATCTGCGCGAGACACAGTCGGTGCGGCAACTGGCGCGGCGGGCCGCGGACCTGGGCGGTGGCCGGGTCGACATCCTTGTCAACAACGCGGGCATCTACCGGTTTGGGCCTACCGAGAAGGCGGCGGAGAGCGAGGCCGACAGCGTCTACGCGCTGAATGTGGAGGCGCCGTTCTACCTGGTGGCGGAACTCGCGCCGGCGATGGCCGGGCGGGGCGGCGGTGTGATCGTCAACGTGAGTACCGCCGTCGCGGCGTACGGGGCCGCGGGCATGGCTTTGTACGGGCCGAGCAAGGCGGCCGTGGAGCTGATGACCAAGGCACGGGCCGCGGAGTACGGCCCGCGCGGGGTGCGGGTCAACGCCGTCCGCCCCGGACCGGCGCGCACGGAGGGCACGGCCGGCATGGGCGAGGACCTCGGCGCCCTGGCAGCCCAGGCCCCGGCGGGCCGACCGGCCGAGCCGAAGGCGATCGCCTACCTGGCCGGCGACGCGGCGAGCTTCGTCCACGGCGCCGTGCTGCCCTTGGACGGAGGCCGTACAGCCGTCTGACTCGCGCGGCCTGCCGGGCGTCCCCGGCCGCATAGCACCGGCCCGGAGCGCCCGGCAGGACACCGCGGCGCGTCGTGGGGCGCCCGCAGCGTTTCCTGCTCCCGCCGCTGCCCGACAACACCCTCTTCGATCTCACCGCGCGTGCTACGTCCCCGCTCCCACAGCTGCGGAGGTCGGCGGCGACTGGTACGACTACTTCGCGCTGCCCGACGGCGCCGACGCCCTGATCATTGGAGATGCCATCGGCCACGACGTACAGGCAGCCGTCACCATGAGCGAGATGCGCAACATGCTCCGCGCCCTCGCCTGCGACCGGCGAGAACCCCACAGCGACATTCTGCGCCGCCTTGACCTCGTCTCCCACACCCTGTACACGGGCCACATCGCCGGCTGTCTCTACGTACGCCCCGAAGCCACCCAGCACGGTCGCTGGAACCTGTGTTTCTCCAACGCGGGACACCAGCCCCCCGCTGCTTGTCGAGCACGATGGCGACACCCGCTGCTTCGACGACACGCAGGGCCTGCTCCTGGGCGTGGACACCGGCCAGTCTCGCCCCGACCGGCAGGAAGTCCTACCACCCGAGGCCACGCTCCTGTTCTGCACCGACGGCCTGATCGAACGCCCGGGGACAGCGTCGCGGATCGGCTGCGCCGCCTCCGCGAGGAGGCAGTGGCCCTCGCTCGCGAGCCGCTCAGCACGTTCCGTGATGAAGTCCTCACCGGTTTCGGAAACGGAAGCACTGACGACATCGCACTCCTCGTCGTACGCCTGCCCACACACCTCAGCGGCCGGCAAGACCTCCCGGTGAACCCGGTCAAGAAGCCAGGGCTCACCGTGCCTGCGGATGTGACGTTCGCTGGTGGCAGGAGGCCGTAGCCGGAGGTGGCACCAGTAGCGTGTCGCAGGCACGTCACGCTGCTGGCGGGTGAAGCGGTAGAGCCGCGGGCGACTTCGGAGATCCTTCGCACGATGAGTGGCGACGATGCCATCAAGAACCGGCGTGCGGCTGACCTTCCTGAATCTCCACGGCGGACTTCCCAAGGGTCCGGGAGACGAACAGCATGCTCAGGCTCTTCGGCGGAACGGATCGGTACAGGTCAGCATTGCCGGTCACCTCCAGGTGGGTTCAGGCACTTTGTGTCCATACTTTCACTTCGATCCGCTTGTAACATGTCACCCAAAGGGTGACAAGTGGGATGTCGTGCGAACGATGGCATGTATGTGGCCCGGAGGGTTGTCCGTGACCGGAACGGCCTCAAAGACGCCAAGCCTCCCTGGTCTGCCAGTCGTTTTTGCCGTCGCTGCGCAGGCGCTGGGCGTAGTCGAAGTTGTGGTGCGTCGGGCTTGCACACCCGGCGGAGCGGAGATCGCTGCCGCGGCCGGGCCGGGAGAGGCGGTGGATACTCACCGTCTGATGCGGGACGTATGCCGACGGCTGGCGGTGTGGCAGCCGGGGCTCATCGAAGCGGCGCGTGGAGCCGGGGCCGGCTGGGCTGATATCGCTCATCCGCTGGGCGTCAGCTGCCGCCGGGCCGCCGAGCGCCGATACCTGCGCCTGTGTACCGGTCACGTGGGCACTACCGGGGAACAATGGATACAGGCCATCCGCGATCGCTGGGCTGCCGACGGCGCTGTCTCGGCCTGGGCGCGGGGCGACGCGGCGGACCTGCGCAGGCTCACTGGAGAGATCACGTCCCTCATCGGTCTCCCCGAGCGGGCCCGCGCCGCCATCGCCGAACTCGGCGTCGCCCTCGGCGAAGACGACCCCGTCCGTCTCATCGGGCCGCTTGCCAAGGTGTGCCCATATCTGGAGGGGCGCCGCGATCTCACTGGGCGCGTGGACCGCGTTGTGCGGCAGGTCGAGAATCTGCGTAGCCGCAGACAGCCTCGCAGGGTGAGAGGGAGGCCGGGGGCAGCGGGGCCGGAACGCCCCACGGCCGGGTCGGGAGGTGAAGCAGCAGGCAGACCATTCGTTCAGGAGCTGGCTCAGGTCTATCCGTGAAAGGCATGAGGGAGGCAGTGATGGCGCGGGCAGTGGGCATTGATCTGGGAACGACGAACTCCGTGGTGTCTGTGCTCGAGGCCGGCGAGCCGACGGTCATCGAGAACACCGAGGGCGCGCGGACCACTCCGTCGGTGGTCGCCTTCGCGAAGAATGGTGAGGTGCTGGTCGGCGAGGTCGCCAAGCGGCAGGCGGTGACGAACATCGAGCGCACCGCGCGGTCGGTCAAGCGGCACATGGGGGACGCTCATTGGCGTTTCCCCGAGTCCGGTGACATCGACGGCAAGCGGTACACCGCGCAGGAGGTCTCCGCCCGGGTGCTGCAGAAGCTGAAGCGGGACGCCGAGGCGCATCTTGGGGAGGACGTCACGGACGCGGTGATCACTGTCCCGGCGTACTTCAACGACGCTCAGCGCACCGCGACCAAGGAGGCGGGTCAGATCGCGGGCCTGAACGTGCTGCGGATCATCAACGAGCCGACGTCCGCGGCGCTGGCCTATGGCCTGGACAAGGAGAACGACCAGACGATCCTCGTCTTCGACCTCGGTGGCGGCACCTTCGACGTATCGCTGCTGGAGATCGGCGAGGGCCTGGTGGAGGTGAAGGCGACCAACGGTGACACGCACCTCGGTGGTGACGACTGGGACCAGCAGGTCGTCGACCACTTGGTGAAGCAGTTCAAGAACGGTTACGGGGTGGACCTGTCCAAGGACAAGATGGCCCTCCAGCGGCTGCGGGAGGCCGCGGAGAAGGCGAAGATCGAATTGTCGGCCGCGACCGAGACCACGATCAACCTGCCCTACATCTCGGCGTCGGCCGAGGGCCCGCTGCATCTGGACGAGAAGCTGACGCGCGCACAGTTCGAGCAGCTCACGGCGCCACTGCTGGAGCGCTGCAAAGGGCCGTTCCACAACGCGGTCAAGGATGCCAGGATCAAGGTGTCGGACATCGATCATGTGATTCTGGTGGGCGGTTCGACGCGGATGCCGGCGGTGACCGAGCTGGTGAGGGAGCTGACCGGCAAGGATCCGCACAAGGGTGTGAACCCGGACGAGGTCGTCGCCATCGGCGCCTCGCTCCAGGCCGGTGTCCTCAAGGGTGAGGTCAAGGACGTCCTGCTGCTCGACGTCACCCCGCTGTCCCTCGGTATCGAGACCAAGGGCGGCATCATGACGAAGCTCATCGAGCGCAACACCACGATCCCGACCAAGCGCTCCGAGATCTTCACGACGGCCGAGGACAACCAGCCGTCCGTGCAGATCCAGGTCTACCAGGGCGAGCGCGAGATCGCGGCGTACAACAAGAAGCTCGGAATGTTCGAGCTGACCGGCCTGCCGCCGGCCCCGCGCGGCGTCCCGCAGATCGAGGTCGCGTTCGACATCGACGCGAACGGCATCATGCACGTCGCCGCCAAGGACCTCGGCACCGGCAAGGAGCAGAAGATGACCGTCACCGGCGGCTCCTCGCTGCCGAAGGACGACATCGACCGCATGGTGCGCGAGGCCGAGCAGCACGCGGAGGAGGACCGGCGGCGCAAGGAGGCTGCCGAGACCCGCAACCAGGCGGAGAGCCTGGTCTACCAGACCGAAACCCTGCTGCGGGACAACGCCGACAAGATCCCCGCGGATGTGCGTTCCGAGACCGAGGCCGCCCTGGCGGAGGTCAAGGAGAAGCTCAAGGGCGAGGACACCGCCGAGATCCGTACCGCCACCGAGAAGGCATCGGCCGCCGCGCAGCGGATCGGCACCGCGCTGTACGCGCAGGCGCAGGGCGGCGAAACCGCTGGAGGAGGTACGGCCGGCGGCGGCACCTCCGGAGACACGGGCACCGGTGGCGATGAGGTCGTCGATGCGGAGATCGTCGACGACGAGCAGAAGGGAGGTACCGGATGAGTAAGAACCCGCGCTCAGAGCACCGCGGCGATCGGTCGCCTGTGGTGGTGTGCGACCTACACAGGGCCGCCCCGGTCACCCTCCGGGATGGGCGATGCCCGGATGCCTCAGGTCCGACCGGGACTGGTTCGGACGGCGCCGGTACGGCGCGCCCCGGCTCCGGCCAGAGCGGCTATGCGGAGGCCGCACGGCTGCGTGAGCGGATCGCGGAGCGGACCGCGGACCTGCAGCGTGTGAAAGCCGAGTACGACAACTACCGCAAGCGGGTACGCCGCGACCGACTGGCCATACGGGAGATCGCGGTGGTCAACATCCTCACCGGTCTGCTTCCGGTCCTGGATGTCCTGGAAGAGATCCACCGACAGGGCGACGACCACGGCGCGGTGACAGTCCTCTCCGACGTACTTGAGGCGCGGCTGGCGGCTCTGGGCCTGCGGACCGTCGGCGCAGCGGGTGAACCCTTCGACCCCCACTCGCATGAAGCGATCACCTACGACGCCTCCGGTGCGGCCCAGGCCGTCTGCACCGAGGTGCTGCGGCACGGCTACCGGGTCGGCGACCACCTCCTGAGGCCGGCCCAGGTAGCGGTGACAGGGCCCGCCCCCGCCGAATAGTCGCACGGGGCAAGTCCCGGGACCCGAGCCGGGACTGCCTCGTGCAAGGGGCACGGCGCACGCCGCCTGTCGTCAGTCAGCCACGGAGTGCAGCAACTCGGGCGCGGGCTCCTGGCCACGGTTGTCGTCGTGCTCGTAGTTTGCGAGGGCCAACCCGATCGCGAAGAAGGTCGCCGACCAGATCGGACACCTCGTGCGGCGAGGCCGAGCGGGCGGCCGCCTGCCCAGCTTCGACGCGGCTGCCTGCAAACAGCGGAACACCGTCGAACGGTGCATCGCCCGTCTCAGGCAGCGGTGCGTTCCGGCCATGCGAACCGACAGGCTCGCCATCGCCTTCCAGGCCGCACTCCGCTTTGCCGCCCTTCTCATCTGGATCCGCTCGTGACGTTCCACTGAAGGCCCGTTCTTGGAACGCGACGCCAGTCCCATTGCGGGTAGCGGCCGATCAGGGCAAGGAACTCGCGGGGTGGCAGGATGTCGTCGTGGTTGGTGTCGACGAGCCCGTCGAAGCCGGGCAGGACGTGCCCCAGGAAGGCACGAACTGCCTCCATGGACTGGCCGGACACACAGACCCCATAGGGTGTGCCGATCCGGGCCGCGATCTGCTCCGGTTCCTCTGGCTCGAAGTCCGCCAGGACCCCGCCCCATAACGCCGACCCCACCCACTGGCTGCTGTCCACCACCGCACTGGCCCTCGGGCTCTGGCTCAGCGAACGTGGCGGGTGCGCCTGGGGGCAGTGCGCCGCACCCGACTGCAACCACTACTTCATCGACACTGGTCGCCGCACTCCCCAGCGCTACTGCGCCCCCCGCTGCGCAACCCGGGTCCGGGTGGCCTCGCACCGAGCGCAGCGGGACAGGTAGAGCGTGCCGTCGGTATCGGCGCCCAGGCGGGTTCGGAGTCGGAGATGCGAGCCTGCAGGCTGGGTTTGGACCAGGCTGCGCGGGTCCATGGCCTCGCGTGCGGTGTCGCTCGTGACGCCGGGTTTGAAGTGGACGAGCGCCACGAGCTTGAAGCCGTGGCCGGAGGCCTGAATACCGGTGACGGCGTCCGGGCCCAGCACCTGGATCTCAGGGGTGTGCAGGTCGATTCCCGCGGGACGGTGGGGTCAGGGCGGGGCGTTGACGCGTGCCATGCTGGAACTTCCGGTTTATGGCGGCGAGCGGGGAAAGCGGCAGGGTGAGGAAAGTGAAACGGGTGAGCCGGACGAGGATCTGGGACCGGTTCTCAGCCTCCGACCCCGGACTGTTGCGGCTGATGGCCGGCCTGCGAACAGTCGGCGCCATCGCGCTCACGCTCGTGGTCCTGGCGTTGCTCAAGGCCGATGTGAGCCACATGGTGGCAGGTGCCATCGCGGCCATGGTCGCGACCTTCGCCATCAAGGAGAAGCAGCGGCGCGAACAGGCCATCACGCTCGCGCTCGGCCTGCCCGTGGCGCTCGTGGCGATGTCACTGGGAGCGGTGTTGAGCACCGAGGTCGTCGCGGGCGACCTCTTCTTCCTCGCGTTGATCTTCGCAGCGGTCTACAGCCGCCGGTTCGGCGATCGCGGTACGGCCCTGGGACTCATCGGGTTTCAGATCTACTTTGTGTCCCTGTTCGTCAGAGCCGCGGTTTCCGCGCTGCCGGGGCTGTGCGGAACGCTGGTCGTTGCGTTCGTCTGCAGCGCGGTCGTGCGGTTCGGCCTGGTTGTTGAGACACCCGAACGGATTCTGCTGCGACTGCGCGAGGCGTTCCGCGCCCGCCTCGCTCAATTGGTGTCCGCCCAGATCGAGTTGCTCGACGCCGGGCCGGACCACGTCGAGAAGGCGCTGGAGGACGTACGCCGGCACACCGCGCGCCTCCACCAGAGCGCGATGATGATCCAGGGGCGGCTGGAGGAGGGCACCAGCGACAGCGCCACCGCCTTGCTCGTCCAGCGCCGTGTCGCCGACGCCGAGATCGCCGCCGAGCGGCTCGGCGTACTCATCCTCACCGCGCGCAGCTCCGAACGTGCCGATACGCTCACGCTTCATCTGCCGCACGCGCCCGTGCCGGCGCCTGGCAACCGGCTGCAGGCACAGGACGACATGACCGCGACGCTGCGCCGTGATCTCAACGTGTTGCGCCTGCTCGTCGCCCGCCCGGCCGCGAACAATCGCGGCGCCGCGGTGGCCCACCTGCGCAACCGGCTGCTCGGCTATCGGGACGAGGAGAATCTGCCGTGCGCCTCGGCCCCCGTCCAGGACGTCTTCCGCGGCATCGGGGAGGCGGCGCGCGCTGTCATGGGCCTGCGGCTGGCCCTCGACGGGCCCCAGGACGAGTCCGACGACACCCCTGCGACGACGCGTTCCCGTGAGGAACTGGACGCCGAGAACGTCGCCATCGCGCAGGCAGAGGAGACCGAGCCTGTCGAGGATGTCCGCAAGGGACTGGAGCGTCCCACGACCCGTGCCGCGGTCCAGGTGTCGGTGGGTTCGGCGCTGGCCATCGTGGGCGGGGAGTTTCTCTCCAGTCAGCGGTGGTACTGGGCGGTGCTGACCTGCTGGGTCGTTTTCCTGAACACGGCGTCCACCGGGGAGATCCTGGTCAAGGGCTACCGCCGGCTGCTGGGCACGGTTCTCGGCGTCGTTGCCGGTGTCGGCCTGGCGGGCCTGGTGGGCCACCATACCTGGACGGCGTTCGCACTCGTGCTGCTGTTCATCTTCGCCATGTTCTTCACCGCGCCGCTGTCGTACGCCCTGATGTCCTTCTTCGTCACGGCGGCTCTGGGGCTGCTGTACACCCTGCTCAACGCCTACAGCTTCGCGGTGCTCGTCCTGCGCATCGAGGAGACCGCGCTCGGCGCCGCCTGCGGCGTGATCGCGGCAGCCGTGATCCTGCCGGTGCACACCGATCGCCGTACCGACGAACTCCTCGGCACGGTGCTGACCCGGCTCGGCGACGTCACCGATGCCGCAGTGGAGCAGCTGAGCGGCGGGCCCGCGCTCGATCTGCTGGACATGGCCCGGGAGCTCGATACGGCACTGGACGATCTGCGGTCCTCCACGCAGCCGTTGACCCACCCGATCACCCCGCTGCGGACCCGCCGCCAGACCGCGCGCTACGTCGTGGCGCTGCTGGAGACGTGCGCCTACCACGCGCGTTCACTGGCGGCGACGGCCGAACTCCTCCCGAACAGCAGGAGCGTCGCCGCGGACCCGCTCCTGAAGGGAGCAGGCCGACGCATCGCCCACAACATCGACGTCCTCGTCGCGCGTGTCGAGGACGACGACAGCGGCGGCGTGGTGGAGACCGGCGCGAGCCTGGCCTCCATGCTGGAGGCGGACAAGCCCGGCTCCCCCCGGCACGACCGTGTCACAGACCGCGTCCTGCGGCATCTGCAGCGCCTGGACGAAGGGTTGATCGGTCTGGCCCGCCCCCTCGGGGTGTCTGTCGCGACACCCGACCGGGCGTCGTCTCGGGGCGGGGGCAGGGGCGTGTAGCCGGGGCCGGCGTCGCAGCGTTCAGCCCACGTTCTGCAGAAACCGGTGTGTGTGGATCCCGGAGTACGGGAACGACTGGGACAGTGTGTCCTCGCCCGGGGTGGCGCGGCAGTACTCCGGCACGCTGGGCAACTGCCAGATCGGGGCCAGTGTCCATGCCGCTTCCGACACCGCGTCGTGTCCGCTGTCCTGGCGGCTGTTCCTGCCCTGCAGGTGGGACGGTTCCGCAGCGTCGGGCGTCGGGCCCGCTGCCGGATCCCCGACGACGAGCGTCATTCGCCCGAAGTGGCAGCTCGCCCCGGAGATGCTCGACGAACTGCCGCGGCCGGGCTGCGGCCTGCGGTGCTTGTCTCGGATGCCGGATACGGCGCGAACGCCGACTTGCGGACCACCCACGAGGACCGGGGCCCGGCCCACGCGCTGCAGGTCAGGGGCGAGACGACTGCATACGTCGAGACGGCCGAACCCCACCGGCCGCCCAATGGCGGTCTCGGGCCCAGGCCGCTGCCCCGCTACCGCACCCGTCCACTCAACCCCTGTCGTCACGCGGGGCCTGGGGGTGTGGTGTCTGACTGCCCGCCCGTACCGCGTCCGTGCCCCAGCTCGCGAGGAGGCGCAGAGCCTCCGCCGACGCGGAGCCCGGCTCCGCGTGGTACACGCACAGGAACTGTTCGTGGTCGTCCGGGAGATGCATCGTCTCGTACGCAAGGGTGAGGTCGCCGACCAGCGGATGCCGCATCCGCTTCACGCCGTGGCCCTTCTCCTTCACGTCGTGCGTGGCCCACAGCCGCCTGAACTCCTCACTCTTCACGGAGAGTTCACCAACGAGCGCCGACAGGTCCGGGTCCTCCGGGTGCTGGCCCGCGTACAGCCGCAGATAGCTGACCATGTCGGACGCCTTGGAGTCCCAGTCCAGGAACAGCTCGCGGTAGTCGGGGGAGAGGAAGGTCAGCCGCGCCCAATTGCGCTCCGCGGGCGGCAGCTTGCCCCAGTCGCCGAACAGCGCCGCCGCCATTCGGTTCCAGGCGAGGATCTCCGAGCGCGCCCCGCCGACGTACGCGGGCACGCCCTCCATCGACTCGAGCAGCTGCTGCAGCGCCACCCGCACCTGCTGCCGCTTGGGCGCCCGGTACTTCCTGCGCTGCTGTTTCGGCTTGGCGAGGTGGGTGAGGTGTGCATGCTCGGCGTCGGTCAGGCGCAGGGCGCGCGCGATCGAGTCGAGCACCTCCGCCGACACATTGCGTCCGTTGCCCTGCTCCAGGCGTGTGTAGTACGCCACCGAGACCCCGGCCAGCTGTGCCAGCTCCTCGCGCCGCAGCCCAGGCACCCGCCTGTGCCGCCCGTGCGAGGGGACTCCCACATCCTCAGGCTTGAGCCGAGCACGCCGGGTGCGCAGGAATTCGCTGAGCTCGGCCCGGCGGTCGAGGCCGTCGGGGAGGGCTGCCTGTCCGTCGTCCGTGGCGGGGGTGTCGTCCATGACCCCAAGTATTCCCGGTTGTACGACCAGGAGCCTGACCCTGTCAGTAGTAGGACCACTGGACGTACGCAAAGCGGTGACCTGGGTGAACAGGCGGTGAGGAGGCACTCTGGAGGACATGACCACGACTGTTGCTGCATACGCCGCCCCCAGCGCCAAGGCCCCGCTGGAGCGCACCACCATCGAGCGCCGCACGGTCGGCGAATTCGACGTCCTGATCGACATCGAGTTCGCCGGCATCTGCCACTCCGACATCCACCAGGCCCGCGAGGGCTGGGGCGCGGCCATCTTCCCGATGGTGCCCGGTCACGAGATCGCCGGCGTCGTCGCCGAGGTCGGCTCCGGCGTGACGAAGTTCAAGGTCGGCGACCGGGTCGGCGTCGGCTGCATGGTCGACTCCTGCCGCGAGTGCGAGAACTGCAAGGCCGGGCAGGAGCAGCACTGCGTGCGCGGGAACGTCGGCACGTACAACGCCATCGGCCGCGACGGCGAGCCCACTTACGGCGGCTACTCACAGAAGGTCGTCGTCGACGAGAACTTCACCGTCCGCATCCCGGACGGGCTGTCTCTGGACGTGGCCGCGCCGCTGCTCTGCGCCGGCATCACTACGTACTCCCCGCTCAAGCACTGGGGCGCGGCCCCCGGTCAGAAGGTCGCCGTGGTCGGCCTGGGCGGCCTCGGCCACATGGCCGTCAAGATCGCGCACGCCCTCGGTGCCGAGGTCACGGTCCTCTCCCAGTCGCTGCGCAAGAAGGACGACGGCCTGAAGCTGGGCGCCGACCACTACTACGCCACCAGCGACCCGGCCACCTTCGACGACCTGGCCGGCACCTTCGACATCATCCTCTCCACGGTGTCGGCGCCCCTGGACTTCGGCGCGTACCTGAGCCTGCTGAAGACGGGCGGCGCCCTGGTGAACGTCGGCGCCCCTGAGGAGCCCGTCTCCCTGAACTTGTTCTCCTTGATCGGCGGCAACAAATCCCTCGCCGGTTCGATGATCGGCGGCATCGCCGAGACCCAGGAGATGCTCGACTTCTGCGCCGAGCACGACCTCGGTGCCGAGATCGAGCTGATCGAGGCGAGCCGGATCAACGAGGCGTACGAGCGTGTGCTCGCCTCGGACGTGCGCTACCGCTTCGTGATCGACACGGCGACGATCTGAGCCGCGCCGCTTTACCAAGCGGGCACGGCACGCGATGGCCGAGCGTGTCAGCGAGGGCCTGGATGCCGGTATCGGTGGCCGACGGGTTCAGGGCCTGGAAGCCGGCCGTTGCCCGTGGCGCCCCGGTGACCGGCGACCTGCTCCGTGAACGACTGCACCCGCCCTCGAAAGGATCACCCAGAGCACGGGGGAAACCTGCTACCTGGCGGTCCCCGCCAGTAACCAATACGTGTACCTCGACGCCGTCGAGGGCCGGGCCCCGCCGCGTCTGACCATTCCGATCGGCGGCCGTGAACCCCTGCTCGGCACAGCCATCGGCCACGCCCCGCCGTCCGTCCGGCCCGATCTGTCCCACCGCCTCGACGCTGAGGAACCAGCGGCCTGGAGGGAAGCCGCCGACAGCGTGGAGCAGGCCCGGGCCGATGGCTACGCCCTCGGCCCGGCCGGCTGCCACGCCGGCATCTCCTGCACAGCCGTGCCGGTACTGGAAGACGGCCGGGCACGCGCAGCCGTAGCCGTCGCGGGACCCACCACACGCCGGCCCGGAGCCCGCCTGCGCCAGATCGCGTAGATCATTCAGGAAGCAAACCAGGCCGCACGCCTCCCAGCAGTCAACCCCAAGGACGCGTAGCCGTCTGTGCCCAACGCACCATGGTCTGCAATCGCCAAGGCCACAAGCACAAGGGGCCACACTCCGTTCGCCCTGAACCGCACTACCGCCGCCGGTTCGGGGGCCAGTCCGCGTAACACCCCGTTGCGTCGACGAAAAACGCCGATACCTCGGTCCTGCGACGGGACACGATAGTTTTCACCGGCGAGAGGGACGGCCTATCGCTGTCACCGGATTCGAAGATCGCTCTCGGACCCGATGTCCCGTCTCGCTGTGCAAGGACCGCCGCACTCACGGAGCGTGACCGGATCGGGGAGCTTGAGCCAGAACCGGCCTGGGTGGCCGGGGGGCGGGCAGCAGAGCAGGCTGGAGGTACCGATGGCCCGGGCGGCCGGGCCGGGAAGTGAGGCTCCCGATGAGCAGGCTCGAAGAACAGGTCAACGTCGATGTCCCGGCGCAGGAGGTCTGGGCGCAGCTGCACCGCATCGATGAGTATCCGATGTTCATGGAGGGTGTGAAGAGCGCCGCTGCGCACGGCAGCAGCCGAGCCCATCTCGACGTCCGGATCGGGGACGACGAGCAAGCTTTCGAGACTCGCATCGCCGATCGCGGAAAGGGCCAGGTGATGGACTGGACGGTGGACAGCCCGGAACTGAGGGCCGCCTTCGCCGTGAACCCGCTGGACGACAAGCACACCCAGCTGCAAGTCCGGCTGGAGTACGACCCGGACACCGTGCGGGCGACCTTCGGCGGCCCGAAGGGCTTCGCTCAGGTTCACGCGATCGAGGAAACAGTCCGCACCGACCTGGAGAAGTTCAAGGACCTACTGGAGAGCCGGCACTAACCCCGACGTGCTGGTCGTGCCCGGGTAGGGACCGGCGAACTCGCCGCACTCAGCTGGGTACACGACACAGTTGCGACATTCGGCGGCGACCCCAAGAACGGCCCGATCTTCGGCCAGTCGGCGGGCGCGACGCTGGCCGCCGCGCTGCTCACGATCCGCAGCGACCCGTGGTGGAGATCCTCGGTGGCTGAGCGTCCTCGCACCGGACGGGGCGTCGCCGGTCGCCGAAGTCCGGGGCAACCGGTTGCGCCCGCAAGACTTCTCCGCCGCTCGGCAACCAACCAGCGAGATCTTCCGCGGCACTTGAGCAAATGCTCACGCGGTGCTCATGTACACGTGGAAGAGCTCAAGTCGGTGCGGAACTACATGAACTGTCCTGTCGAAGTGCATCTGTCAGATGGTGAGCCGTTGACCTGGTGGGGTGCCACGTTGATCGAGAACGCTGGCCCTCAGTATTCTCAACTGACATGGCTTTCACGGAATCGTGCTGACGGATGGGACAGCTGACTCAGCCGTCTTGCTCTTCAGCGAAGCTGCCCATGGTCTCCCTCAGACGGCGCCGTGCCGTAGCCAGACGCTCCGCGTAGTCAGCAGCGAAGATCCCGGGGAGTGTCTTGTCGAATGTCCCCGCGAGCTTGTGGATCGGAACCCATGCGGCTGGGTCGTCGACCAGACGGCTGAGGTCGGTCATCTGAACTCGCTCCAGCCAGTCCGAGAGGACGAGGGCTTCGTCGGAGGTGAGCTTGATTGTGATCTCAGTGTCGTCCACGAGTCGAACTTGGCCCGGCGCCTCACGGAAGTCTCGTTCGCGGTAGAGACAGAAGCGCCGGTAGAGGGGGTCCTGGGTTCCGAGGGTGGTGTAAATCCGCGCGAATCGTCGGCGCCGACGGGCGGGTCCGCCGCTGCCGCCAGTGCTGGAACGCGCCGGGATCACACTGGACACCGGGCTCCGACAGACCCACCGTGACGGGCGCCACCTGCCGCTGTCCCTCAAGGAGTACGCCGTGCTGGAGGTGCTGATGCGGGCGCGGGGCACGGTGGTCAGCGCCGAGGAGCTCCTGGAGAAGGCGTGGGACGCCAACACCGACCCGTTCACCATCGTCGTCAAGGTCACGATGAGCAAGCTGTGTGCCAAGCTCGGCAACCCGCCGTTGATCGTCACCGTCCCCGGCAGCGGGTGCCGCCTGTGAAGCACGGCCGGCATCTCACGCCACTGCGCGCCTGTCCTGAACCGCCAGATCACCCCCTCAAGCTGATCCCGCAGCCGCTCGGGGTACGGGCCGTACTCAGCTATCGGCAGGAATGGCTCGATCAACTTCCACTGTTCGTCGGTGAGTTGCCTCCGCGTCGCGATCGTCTTCCCACCGGATCCGCCTTCCAGGTGGATCCGGATCTGCAAGATTGATCACGACATCACACAGGCCCCATTCAGGGGGGCCGACCCCGTTGCCTCGCTCGAGGTCAGCCCTGCTCTGCGGCGCTCACCCGACGCTGCGCCAAAGTGCGTTGCCGATGCAGCCGCAGCCCCGCCTTGGCCATCTCCGCACGGCCTCGCTCAGCGAGATGGTCGGCACCACATCGGTCCGCCAGCTCGATACCCTCGAACAGCAGCTCGGCTACCCTGTCGGTGCGGCCGTCGCGCCTGAGCTCCGCGCCGAGGTCAATCAGCGCCTCAGCGTACGCGTGCCGGTTGGGGGACCGGCTCAGTACCTTCACCGCGCGCTCTCGCTGGGGCAGCGCCTGCCCGTCCTCGTCCACCGCCGCGCCGAAGCACAGCGCCTCACCGATGGCGGTGGGCGTGCCATAGCGCTCTGCCCGACGCAGCATCTCCGCTGCGAGGGCGCGGGCGCCCTGGGGGTCCTCCTCGGCGATAGCGATGGCGAGGTATCCCGCCCAGGGACACCAGGTCGGGTTGAGGATGCCCTTGGCTTCCAGCCGTTTCCCGGCCGCGGTGAGTTGTGCCACGGCCTCCTCGCGCAGACCACGGGCGAGAAGCAGTCGTCCGTAGACGGTTTGGGAGTCGGGAAAGGCCACCGCGTTCGGGTAGGGGGGCGCGAAGTCGTACGTCTCGGCGACGCGAAGCGCCTCCTCGACGCGGCCCCGGGACAGCAAGACGTCCAGCAACAGTCCGACGGCATACCATTGGGCGGGCACCCGGGGGCCCACCCGCTCGGCCAGACGCACTCCCTCACGCGCGCAGTCCTCTGCTTCGACGAGCATCCCGCGCCGGAACCAGACCAGGCCGAGGAGAGTGAAGCCGAAAGAGAGGTGGGCACCACTCCACCCGACCTGCTCGCACTCTGCGATGGCCGAACTGAACAGTTCTTCCGCGCGGTCGCACTCGTCGGCGTACATGTAGCTGAGCGCGGTCAGGCTCGGGAGTTCGAAACCCCAGTCCGGGTCGGTGTAGCTCAGTCCCAGGGCACGTGCGGCGATGGCCAGCGTGTTCGCGGTCGGCTCCCCGCGCAACATCGCGTCCCAGGTTCGAACGCACAGCAGGGCCCGCTCCTCGATGTCCTTTCCGGGCACGTGCTCGGCAAGCCGTACGAGCCGACGGGAGCGCTCGGACGCCTGCGCCTCGTGCGCGTCGAAGGCCAGCCACAGATAGTGCGCTGCCTGCAGGCGCAGCCGCGCTCGAGCGGACTTTGCCTGTGCTGCCTCGGCGCCCGCGACGGCGGCCGCTCTGGCGGGCTGGTCGTTGTGGGCGAATGCCTGAGCCAGCCGGAAGGTGGCGTCCTCCCTGAGCGCGGGGTCCAGGAAGGGCTGCTCCAGGGCTGCCGTGAGGTGATTGACGGTGACGGCCGGGGCAGTGAGCAGGGCAGAGCAGCCGAGTTCGTAGAGCACGCCCGCGCGATCCTCGGGCGCCGGCGGTTCGCGCAGCGCACGTTCCAGACAGCGTCGAGCCGCGTCGGGCGCGCCAAGACGGAGATTCTCGCGCGCGGCAGCGCGCAGTTGAAGGACGGTGTGTGGGTCGTCCTCGGGATGGGTCTCGAGCAGATGCCGAGCGGCGGCTGTGACGCCCAGGCCCGCGTCGGCCACCGCCCAGGCGGCCTGACCGTGCAGCGCGGTGCGGGTGGCCGGCGGGATGGCCTGGTACACAGCGGTGGCGACGAGTGGATGGATGAACTCGAGTGTCCGGCTGCCGGTGAGAATACGGGCGACGCGTAGCCGGTCCACGGCGTCCTGGGCCTCGGCCGGTGGCAGTCCGGCCACTGCTGCGGCCAGCTCCGGGGAGATCTCGGTGCCGAGCACCGCGGCGGCCCAGGCAACCCGGACAGAGGCGTGGCCGAGCCTCTCCAGCCGTTTGACCAGTCCGGCGCCGCGTGCGCTCGCAGCGAGTTCGCGCAGCAGGGAGGCCGACTCCGCGTTCGGGGCGAGGCTGCGGTCCTGGACCTTGGCGATGAGCTCGACGGCCTCGTAGGGGTTGCCGCCGGTGACCGCCCAACACTCGCGGCAGAAGAGGTCGTCGGCTTCCGCTCCGAGCGAACTTCGCACCAGTTCGCCCACTGCCTCCGGGCTGAGAACGTGCAGGGGGATCGGGCGTGCGCTGCGGCCGTCGATCAGTTCGCGGAACGTCGCGGCCTCGGTGGGCACTTCGTCCGGGCGGTAGCCGAGGACCACCAGCACGGGAAGTTCCTGCGCTCTCACCGCGAACGCGGCGAGCCAGGCGAGTGACTCCAGATCACCCCAATGGGCGTCGTCGAGAACGATCACTATCGGTGCCCGTCGCACGGCCAGCTGGGTGACGACCCAGTCCAGACCGTCCCGGACGCCCTGCGGGTCCGGGGCGGCGGTACCGGTCTGCTGAGCGAACAGACCAACGGCCGGGCCGGCGATCTCGTACCACCCGCCGAATATCTCGCGACGCTCGGCCTCGGTGCAGGAAGCGAGGACGGGCTGCAGCAGCTGGCGTACGACATGGAAGGGGACGGTATGCTCCTGCTCGCCGCCTCGGGCAGAGAGTACAGTGCAGCCGCGGGCAGTGGCGATGCGCCGGACCTCGGCCAGCACGGTCGTCTTGCCCAGCCCGGCGGCAGCGCTGAAGAACAGCAGCCCACCCTGCTTGCCTTCGCGGTCCCCGCCGCCTGCGCAGATCCCCTCCACCGCATTCCGAGCAGCGACCACCTCGTTTTGGCGCTCGTACAGGGGCTTACCCACCCGATCGCGTCCGTCCACGACGGTGGTCCTCCCGGTGCGGTGACGTTCCGACACTTTATTCCCCCTGCTCTGCCAGCATGCTGGGAAGCCTAGCGAAACACACATATACACGGCAGAGATGTTGGGGGATTGGATGCGGTTGATCGTGCGGTGGCATCTCGCAACGCCGGCGTGGGGTTCGGCTTCACGGGCCATCGTCGCCGGGGTCTCCCGACTTCATCGGTAGGTAGACACACATGATCGGCGGATTCGTGGGTTGACCTGGGAGAACGGCGTGCGGGACCGTCGGGGGCACGTCCACACCCCCTTCCTTTGGGGTGGGCTGACCGATGGGGCGACGGCGCCCGTGGGCTGTGGCATGGCGGCATGCCGGCTCCGACGGCCGTTTTCGTTGTCGTCCGGGTCGAGGCGGAACGTCGTGGGGTACCAGGCGACCCCCTGGCGGGTCCAGTCCCGCGGCAGGTCGACGGGCTGCCACTGGTGTCGGGGAAGCCGGGCAGATACCACCCGGCCCGGTTCTTAGTACATCCACCGGCGTTGAGCGGTCCGCGGACGAGTTCGTCCCCGGTCCCGCCCTGGATGCGCCAGGCAAGCACGGTGGCGTCGCCGTCGAGTCCGGCCGCGGTCAGCCCACGGGCCGACTTGAAGGCGTCGTTGGCCCAGGAGGGTGCTCTTCGCGCGCCACCTGTGGGACGTGGTGAGGTCGCAGAGCAGCCAGGACGAGTCGTCGAACCCGGCGTCGGCCTCGGGGCTTTCTGGGGCGTACCGCCAGCCGGTGAAGGGCTGGCAGCAGGACCGGGGGCGGTCCGGCGAGCTGACAGTGCGCTCGGGAGGCTTCCCGAGCCGGTCGGGCGGACATCGATCGGTCGCCCGTTCCAAAGTAATCCTGGCTCACAACCGCAGCCCCGCCGTTGCTGGGGGAACGGAGGCCTCGGCGTACCGAGCCGATTCCTGGCTGTATTCGAGAAATCCACGAGCCCATGCGCGGATCCCGTCCACGTACCGGTCAACTGCGGCCTGTTCCTGCACCGTCAGGTTCATGGCGAGGGCGGTGGTCTGCAGACTGACTATTGCGGCAGGCAATTCGATGATTCGCAGGGAGAGCCGGCGGTGCACCTCGTTGACAGCGTCCTGCAGCGTCAAGTGGTGATGGTGCTGCAGTATCACGACGAGGTTGCTGGTTTCGCCGGTGCGTAGTTCTTTGCCGAGGGAGTACAGGTCGTTGGTCCAGCAGATGATGTCGGCGGCGGTATCCCGCAGCTGTCGGCAGGCCGTCGAGGACCACACCAGCTCGGTGAGTTCCGCGTCCTGTGCGTATTCGGTGAGATCGAAGCACCAGCCGACCGCTCCGGAGACCCGGCGCCAGGCGACGTAGGCATGAGGCGTGGGTACGCTGCGTTCCACCCGGCGCCGGATCATGTCCCGGTTGGTGCGTATCCATTCCGCCAGATGCCGGCGGAAGCGATCGCTCCATGCGGGGCTCATCTGATCGGCCAATCGGGGCACGACCTCTGCCAGGACGCGTACGGTCCCCGGCGCCATTTCGGGCACAACATCCTGTGCGCAGGTGACGATGCGCATCATGGCTTGCAGCTCTGTGTCGACCGCTCCGGAATCGTCCCCGCGGGCGTCACTGCGGTCATCGACGACGAACATCCACAGGGCCAAGCGAGACAGCTCTGCCAGCCGCTCCGGGGGTGCCCATGGCCAGACCCGTCCGGCGAAGGCAATATGACGCTCCCTGCGGGCCTGCTCAGCCGCTTCCGCAGACAGCAGCCCCACTTTCTGCGCCCACGCCGTGACGTGCGGCTCTACGTGGGGAAGGCCGGGGTTGAGCAGCGAGAGGTCCCGGGTTTTGCACTGCAGGGGGGCAGACCATTGCCCGCCGTCCCCTGGGATGGCCCACCCTGCGATCTCGGTGCCTGCGTTTACAGGCGTTCGTCTCACGAGAACTTCCCTCCAGCCCGCTACAGCACGGGTAAGGACCGCGCCTTGTCATCTTTCCCTACGGACCGGCTTTTACCCGCCCCGCCGGGACACGGCGCCCTCTCTTCATGCATCGCGCCCTCGACGCGAAACCCAACGACGCGACTCTGCTGGTGATGTTGGGCAGATCATGCGGTGGCTGAGCACAGAGTGCGGAAGTGCGTGGCCCGGCGTCGTGTTCTGGGTGCGGCGTCGATTCAGTCGGCGACGCGGGCGACGTTGCAGGGCCGCCGAGTTCAGCTGCCACTGGAGTGAGGTCAGTGCGGCTGTTCACCACCATCAGGCTGACCGAGAGTGCGGCTCCCAGGTGCTGCCGGACGTGCGGCACCGGACTCAGGCGTGCTTCCCACAGCGGCCAGATGACGCCCGGTGTCTTGGCGGCCCGGCGGGTCACTGTCTGTGGGGTGGCCGAGGGGAGCGAGGGCACTGGCGCCGCGGTGCTATAGCGGAGCTGGTCGACGGAACGAAGGGTCGGGGTGATGGCTGCGAGGTGGACAGCCTGAAGCCACGGGCTGGCATACCTCGCCCAGATGCGGATCACGGTCGGGCTGACCCACTGGCCGCGGTCGACGGACTCGTCCACGAGGTGCCGCATGTGGGAGGCGGCCTGACGGCAGTCCTCCTGGCGGAGGATGTTCCAGGAGGCGGTGACCACGGCGGCAGTGCCTGCCGCACCCTCCGGTACGAACTTGCCGCTCGGGTCGATGCCCGGCGCCCCGGGCGCCGACAGGAACAGGACGCCCTCGGCCGCATCATCGTCAAACTCGAAGCAACCCGGCTCGCCGACGAGCCGCCCCAGGCCGTCCGCGGAGCCGGTGTTGAGGCCCGCACCGACGCGATCACCCGCACCCGGGACGGGAGGTGACCGGCATGCGCCGCAACCCCGACAACCTCCGCCAGGCCGCCGCCCGGCCCGCGCCGAGAAGGGGCCTGTGCGATCAGATCTGAGCGATGAGCGCGTAGCGTTCGTCGGCCACCGGTCCGCCCCAGAGGTCGGGGCTGCTACTGAGGTCCTCGGTGCGCAGGCCGGTGACGAGTGGGCATACGACGGCTGCCAGTTCGTCGGCGCCGATGCCGTGGTGCCAGGGCAGGGTCTCGGCTCCCGCGACGTAGGGGACTCCAGCCTGTCCGGCCTCGCGCCACCGGCCCTCGACCAGGACGAGCGTGCCGCCCGGGCGAATACGTGCTATCCACTCGCGCAACGCGGCCTGCGGATCGGGCAGCGTCCACACCAGGTGCCGGGAGAGTAGGAGGTCGAACTGCTCGTCACCGGTGGGCGGCACCGCAGCATCCCCCACGAGGAATCGGGCCTGGAGACCGGCGGCCGTCAGCTTGGCGCGGGCCTGGTCGACCATCCGGGGTGCCAGGTCCACTCCCGTGACGCGGTGCCCAACCTCGGCCAGTAGCTGTGAGATTGAGCCGGTACCGCAGCCGACGTCCAGCACATCCGCCGGGGTGGCCGGCGCCCAGGAGATCAGGCGCTTCTGCCAGGCTGTGCGAGTGACCTCTTCGCGCAGGCCGTGGTCGGGCTCGTCGTCAAAATCGAGGGCAGCGTCGTTCCAGTAGGCGGTGATGGCGACAGGGTTCGTCATGGTGGCAATCTTGGCATCCTCCACTGACAGAGTCCCGGGGCCATGGGGCTGAGCTGACGGTTCCATGCCCCCTCATGTCGCTGACCACTGACATTGATACTCGTACGCGGGTTCCCGTGGTCATGGCTCTGCCACTGACTGACGCTCTGCTGGGCTGTCTTCGAGGTGTGCCGTCCGGCTGCCGGGGCCCGTTCTCATGGCTCCGGCCAGGTGGAACATGACCTGATAGCGCCTCTGTGCGTCAAGCGGCTTGAGCGAGGCGGTTCCGTTGGTCACGTCATGATCCGGTAGACCACGTTGGACAGGCGTCGTTTGAGAGCCCTGCGAGCCTCCGCGGGCGCCTTTCCCTCCGTAATTTTACGCAGGTAGTAGTCCTGCCCGCACCCGCCGTCGCGGATCTGGCAGATGGCGATGGCGTGCAGCACCGAGTCCAGCACACGGTTGCCGCCGGTGTTGAGCCGGTGGCGGACGTTGTTGCCGCTGGAGGCATACAGGGGCGCGCTGCTGGTGTAGCTGGCGAAGTGGTGCTCAGTGGGGAAGCGGGCAATGTCTCCGATATGGCCGATGACCTTGGCGGCCAGCACGGTTCCCAAGCCAGGCAAGGTGGTCAACGTGGTGCGGGTGGCGGCCACGGCCTCACGCATGTCGGGTTCGTTGTTCTTGACTTGCCGGTCCAGGTGGCGCAGGTCGGCCAGCAGATCACGGGCTATGTCCCGGCGGCAGCTGTCGGTGGCGGTGACTGGTCGGATGCCCGGTCTTGCGGGCACGTCGACCACGTTCTCGCCCGCGGCGGCCAACTGCTTGGCGAGAGAGCGGCCCAGGCCGCCGGCGCCTTCGACGGCGAAGCGGCGCTCGGGCCACTGCTCGCACCAGCGCATCAGTTGGCGGAAGGTTCCGGCGTTGACCACGAACCGGCGCTGGGCCACCTGGTGGCCTGCGGCGTCGACTTCGACGGCGGTGTGGGACGACTTGTGGGGATCGACACCGATCAGGATCACGGGCAGCCAGCCTTGCACTCGATGAGACAGCAACAAGAGTGCGGTGGGCACCCTGACTTGAAGTCACTGCGTCGCCTTCATGCCTCTGTCGAGCCACACCGCGCGGGTGTCAGCCAGCGGCGGCACGCTATCAGTGAGCCAGCCCGAGGGCGGCAAGGAGCACTGCGGGCCCATGCCGCCGACACCCTGCACGCTACGGCTGCAGACCGAGTGTCTGGGACCGATTCAGCAAGTCAGAAGCTTGGTCAGAAGCCCCCTCAATGTCCTGTCTGCCCCACCCGGCCGGTGCCACCTCCGGCTAGGAAGGCACTCCAGCATGACAGCAGCGGGCACGGTGGGCACGGGCGGCCAGTGGGTGTTCGGCGACGTGGACTCGCACGCCGACACCACCCATGCCGCAGTCGTCACCGACAATGGCGGCCACCTCGCCGACGCCGAGTTCCCCACCACGACTGCCGGATACACGGCAGCCCTCGCCTTCCTGGGCGCCCACGGAGACGTGATCGCGATCGGCGTGGAAGGCACCGCGTCCTACGGAACCGGGTTCACCCAGGCAGCCCGCGCCGCCGGCTTGAGCGCGGTCGAGGTCAACCGCCCCGACCGCGCCGAACGCCGCCGTATCGGCAGGTCAGACCCCATCGACGCCTGCGTCGCCGCCCGCGCCGCACTCTCCGCGCGCGGCCAGCGCGCCCAAGAACGAGACCGTCACCGGCATACGCGCCCTCCACAACGCCGCCCGGTCGACGGTCAAAGCCCGTGCCGCTGCCATGAACCAGATCGGGCACATCCTCATCAGTGCCCCTGACGCCATCCGCGCCCGCTACCGGGCCCTGCACGGCAAACCGCTGGTCGATGCCCCTGGCACACCTGCGCCCCACGGGCGACGCCGCCCATGCCGCCGTTCTGACCGCCTTGAAGAGCCTCGCCCGACGCGTCCGGGCCCTGGCTGCCGAGCACGACGAACTCACGGCCACGCTGGACGACGTGGTCACCGAACACAATCCCGGCCTGCGGGCCGCCTACGGCATCGGCCCCGACACTGCCGCCCAACTGCTGATCACCGCCGGCGGCAACCCCGACCGTCTCCGCACCGAAGCATCCTTCGCAGCCCTGTGCAGGGTCGCCCCCGTACTTGCCTCCAGCGGCAAGACCAACCGTCACCGCCTCTCACGAGGCGGTGACCGAGCCGTCAACGCGGCCCTCTACCGAATAGCCCTTGTTCGCATGGCCGGCGACGGCCACACCCGCGACTACGTGGTCCGGCAGACCACGGCCGGCCGGACCAAGAAGGAGATCATGCACCCGATGCAGAATCCCGTTGATCACCTGCCGGTGATCCCGCCACTGGCCACAACCACCGTTGCCGACCGGCAGGAACGGCCGCAGCCGTTCCCACTCGGCATCCGTCAGATCACCCCGCCAACGGTACGTATGGGTTGCACACACCTGGCCGCACGGTCGTGTCAATCCTGAGACATTCCCCGCGAGGGTTGAGGGGCAGGAATCGTGTTGACCATGGCTCTGGTGGAGAACACCCGCAGGGCCATTAAGCAAGGCAAGGAGTGTTCAGGATGCGTACAAACTGGAAGTTCGTCGTCATCGTCGCCGCCACAGCGCTGACGGGTGCTGCTGGTGCGGGAGTCGCGCAGGCTTCGCCCGTAACGGCCGGCAGCGTCGCCCCTTCGGTCTGCCGGCCGGCCAACCACACCGCGAAGATCACGGAGGCGCCCGCCAGCGCAGGGCACCGCCACTACCGCGTGACGCTGACCGTTCCACGCGGGTACGAGCCGTGCAAGCTGGCCGGTTCGCCAACCAACGTGCGGTTCTCGGACCGCGGTTCGGAGACCGGGGTCGCCGCTGGCCACTACGGCAACCAGGCAACCGTGGTGATCTTCGGCCCGGGCCACCCGGTGCACTTCGATATCCAGGTTCCCAGCAGCGGTCGCAGCACCGCCGCGAGGGAGGCATCGTTCACGCTCCAGGCTCCGGACGGGGAGATCCCCGGCACGTCCGTCGCCCAGGGCAAGCTCAAGGTGGCCACCGGCACCCTCATCGGCCCGGTCCAGCGCGGCGCCTGACCTTCTCCCAGAACCCGGTGCGTCCCGCGGCAGTGTCACGGCGGCTGGACACACCGGGTCTTTCGTGTGCGGCGTACCGCCAAACGGCTTGCATCGGAAGCAACAGCGCGGGGGTGGCTTCGTTCACTGAGCCCTTTCCATCCTCACGTTGATGCGCGGTGAAGGACGGGGACGGCCTTGGCGAGGTCGGTGATGCGGTTGGTGCCGCAGCGGAGCTTTAGCAGGACTCGCCGGCCCTTGAGGGTGGCCATGGCGTGTTTGCCGAGGCTGCGGATCTTGGCGTGGGTGCTGTTGTGCCGGCGCTTCCACCGCTTGAGCCGGCGGCCTCGGAAGGGTACTCGGATCGGGCGGTCGGCACCCTGGTACGCCTTGTCGGCCCAGCACTTCAGTTCCATACCAACGAGCGCGTCGATGATGCCGTGGGTGCGGGTGGCGGTCAGGTCGTGCTGATGCCGCTGCCGGAAGAGCCGTTCGAGACCGGCCGGCTGTTCACGCCGCGCGTCGACCGCTACAGCCAGATCGCCGTCCGGACCAACCGCTACTCGGTCCCGACTCGCCTCATCGGCAAGCGGGTGCGCGTCGTCCTGCACGCCTCCCACCTGGTGGTTTATGACAAGAACGTCGAGGTGGCCCGGCACGAGAGGCTGATCGCGAAGGGCAGCTGCCGACTGGACCTGGACCATTACCTCGAAGCCCTCATCCGCAGGCCCGGCGCCTTCCCCGGTGCCACGGCTCTGGAACAGGCTCGGTCAGCGGGCAAGTTCACCGCGGTCCACGACGCTTGGTGGGCTCAGGCCCGCAAGGTCCACGGCGAGCGGGACGGCACCCGGGCGCTGATCGAGGTCCTTCCGCTGAACCGGCACCTCGCCCACGAGCACGTGGTCGCGGGCCTGGCCACCGCGCTGCGGGCCGGCGCTCTGACCGCCGACGCCGTTGCACCGGAGGCCCGCAAGGCTGCCCAGGCGGAAGACGAGCCAACCGTCGGCGCATCCGTCCCGGCGCTTCCCGGGACGCCAGCGACCGTCACGTCGCTGCACGAGTGGCGCCTCGCGCATCTCCCGCCGGACACCAGGCCGCTGCCCTCGGTGACCCCCTATGACCAACTGCTCCGACGCCGCCGCACCAGCGGCAGCGGCCACCGTGGGGGAGAAGCACAGTGACCACCCTGCCTCGCCAGCGAGGCTTGACCGAGCAGGTCGCCGACGCCGCGATCGACACCGCCTGCCGCCTGCTGCGGCTGCCGTCGATCAGCTGCTGGCCCGGCAGGGCGTCGCGCTCCACCGAGTCGAGGAGTTCGTCCGCCCGGGCGCCTGGCAGAGACCCAGGATGCGAGCAGGGCACGGTCGCGGTTCGAGCGCAGGCCGGTGGAGATTTCGTTGAACTTGTCGTCCGGGATCCGCTTGGGCACCTTGGGGCGGTAGCGGCCGGTGCGGGTGGGTGCGAAGGCGTCCATCGGGTTGTGGCGCTCGTGGGCACGGCTGCCCCGGCGTGAGCGGTCCAGCGGGAACGGATTGACCAGCACGGTGTCCGTGCCGCGGTCGAGGTGGAGGGCGTAGAAGCCGCGCGGGACCGTCTCGCTGTGCGCGCGGGTGCTGGCCGCGTACTTCCGCCCGGGCGTCGGCTTGCCCGTCACCGGGTTCGGCATGCCGGGCGCCGCCCGCGGCGAGGGCGGCTGCCCGGGCTCCCGGCCTGTCTGCCGGTGGCGCCAGTGCACCCGCACCGGCTTGTCGGCCAGCTGTATCCACCGGGCGAAGTCCTGCCGAGGTGACAGTCACGCGGGCGGACAAATCCCAGGGCTTACGCTCCCGGGCATGACCAAGTTCTTCACCACTGTGTGCCTGCCGCCGACCCAGGGACCTGCCGATAAATAACTCTGCTTTTTCTGAGGGTAGTTGGACCGTAGAGTGTGGGTGTGTCGGAGGGGATCGAAGCGGGGCTGGGGGATGCGTTCCGTCTGCTGCTGCCGCATTTGGATGAGCGGCAGCGACGCCTGGTGTTGGGTGCTGCGGCCCGTGTCCTGGGGCACGGCGGGATCCGCACAGTGGCGGGTGCGGCCGGGGTGGCGGAGTCCACTGTGTCGCGCGGCGCACGTGAGCTGGAGCAGGGCGAGACCCCCGAGGGTCGGGTCCGGACGCGGGGTGCGGGACGGAAGGCATTGCGGGATGCCGATCCCGGGCTGGTCCAGGCCCTGCTGGCGCTCGTCGAGCCGGATCAACGCGGTGATCCGGAGTCGCCGCGGCGGTGGACGGTGAAGTCCACGCGCAACCTGGCCGCAGAGTTGACCCGTCAGGGGCACAAGGTGGGCTCGGACACCGTCGCCTCGCTGCTGAAAGCCGAGGGCTTCTCGTTGCAGGGCAACTCGCGGACTATCGAGGGAGCCCGCCACCCGGACCGGGATACGCAGTTCCGCTACATCAACGACCGGGCCGCGTCGTTTCTTGCGGCCGGGCAGCCGGTCATCAGCGTGGATGCCAAAAAGAAGGAGACCCTGGGG
>NZ_JBIURV010000066.1:0-32526 GCF_044741025.1 Streptomyces sp. NPDC088246 | reverse complement strand
CCAGGTGTCGCGCTACGAGATCATGGAAACAAGTCCGTCTCGCCGCAGCGCAGATCGGACAGATAGGGGGTTCCCCTATCGAACGCCCTCTCAGGGCAGTCAGTAGATCCGCCACCGCCTCCTTGCCCTCGGCAAGCGGATCGGTCCTCTCTCGCCACCGCATGCTGTCACTGACATTGCGTCAAGCACGGTGAGAGACCGGGCGGTGACGCATGACAGTGCCGGCTCGGATGAGCCGCACGACGGCCCCCCTGGCAGAGACAATGAGATACGTGCCCAAGCAGCCGAATAGCAGCCCGCGTCCACTTAGCCGCGAGACACCCGAGGAGCGGGCCGACCGAAACCTGGTGGAACTTCTGCAGGAGTTGCGGGTCGTTCAAACCGGTGTGCAGATCGTCTTCGCCTTTCTTCTCGGTGTGGCTTTCACCAGCAGGTTTCCACAGCTTGACGCCTTCGAGCGCAATACTTACGTCGTCACATTGCTGCTCACCGTGGTCTCCTCCGCGGTTCTCGCGACCCCGGTCGCACTGCATCGCGGCCTGTTCCACAAAGGTGCCAAGATCCGCATCGTCGCTCTTTCGGCCCGGCTCGCCGAAGTCGGACTGGTGTTTCTCGCCCTCGCGCTCAACGGCGCTGTCTTGCTGCTCATGAATGTCGTTCTCGGCCGCGCCGCAGCGTTCACTATCGCCGCCGCCACGTCCGCCATGTTCGCCGGCCTTTGGTTCGTCCTGCCCCGGGCGCTGCGCCGCCCATAACGGTCCCCGGACTTCCCCCGCGGGGCAATCCATACCAAACCTGTTCTCATATAACTGCCGCCGCCCGACGGGTCGTTGTCGGCGACGACGTCGCAGTGAACGCGACCATGTCCACCGGGGAATCGACCAGCAGCCGACCCGTACGCCGGTCTCCCGGAAGCGACTGGAGCACGCCCTCGCCCAGGGTCCGCGCGGCGTGCTCCGCCAGCAGTTCCAGCGTGTCCGGAGTGGTCTCCGCCGGCTTCACCGCCACCGCGTTGCCCGCGGCGAGTGCCGGGGTGCAGTGCCAGACCGCCATCATCAGCGGGTAGTCCCAGGGGACGATCACCCCGACCACGCCCATCGGCTCCCAGCGCACCCGCGGCCGTGGCCCCGAGCCGGTCGTACTCGCTCGCCAGGAAACGGACGCCCAGCAGCGTCTCCATGTGCGCCTCGACGAGGCCCTGCACATCCGCCTCAACCTCTGCAAGATGCGGCATGACCTCGGTCACGCCGCTGTTCGTCGTGTTCGTACGGAACAACTTCAGGCCCGACACCTTCCCAACCTCGGCTCGAAGATCGATAACGCCGAGGCAGGGAAGGATTGTTTCCGCGAGACGCTCCGAGGCTCGATGGCCGCGGCCTGGAACGCGGCTGCAGCGGCCGGTCGTCTCAATCCCGATGCCCGTCGGCCGGTGCCTTCAGCAGCCGGTCCAGCTCGTTCCCGGCCTCGTCATACCCGGCGTCGGAGATTCGTTGCAGCTCGCGCAGGTCGCCGGTCGCAGCCGCGCGTCGAGTGAGCAGTAAAACGGCGTGCATGGATCCCTCATCCAAAAGCTCGCTCAGCTCTTCGAGGTCGCCGGCTGCGTCGGCAAGGTCGGCCAGCCGGTCCGAAGCAGTCTCGTTGCCCTCATCGGCCAGCTCGCGCAGGGTCTCCCGACGGGATTCGTGTGCGTCATGACGCCATGCTGCAACCCTGCCCCAGGGGAAAGGTCAAGTGGGACGATGACCGGGTGATCACCATCGGGCAGCTGGCCAGGTACGTCGGAGTGTCGATCAAGACCATCCGCGTCTATCACGACAAAGGGCTGCTCCCCGAGCCTGACCGCGGCGCGTCCCGCTACCGGCGGTGCGGTGCGAACGATGCCATCGGCCTGATCAAGATCCGGACGCTCGCCGAAGCAGGCGTCCCCCTGGCCCGTATCCGGGACCTGAGATCAGCGACCGACGAGGAGTTCCAGCAGGCGCTGCGTGAGATCGATGACGAGCTCACTGCCCGCATCCGTGGCCTGCGGGCAACGCAGGGATGCCTGTGCCAGCTCGCCGCCGGGCATCTGGCACCACTGCCCACCGAGGTCGGTGTGTATCTGGAAGACCTGGCCCGCTGGGGATTCACGTCTCGTTGGGTGGACCTGCAACGCGACCTGTGGATTCTTGTGTTCGCCACCCACCCGGACCGAGCGATCACCCTGTTCCACGACCAGGCCGAGACATTGGCCGACCCGGCGCTACGGCAGCTCTTCCTCGACTACAACCACGCGCACGACCTCGACGCCGACGATCCCCGCATCGACGACCTCGCCCGCCGGGTCGCCGAGGCGACCCGGGAACGCTACGGACTCGACGAACCACCCGAGTTGGATGCAGCCTCCGAGATCCCCGCCCTTATCCAGGGCACGGTCAATGCCTCTTCCCCGGCATGGCAGCGACTCGACACGCTCATTCGCGCTCAACTGGACGCGTGACTCGACGTGTACGGACGCACGGTCTCGGCTCTGCTTGAGGAAGCTGTTCCACGTTCGGCTGATTCCGTCGTTCAGGATCTTGAAGATCTGGCGGCAGATGTTGCGCTCGGGGCATCGCTGCGCGTCGCGGGGGCTCTTGCCCTCGCTCACGGGTCTACGAGGTCGCACAGCGCGATGCCTCCGCCCATGAGGGGCCGGGAGGTAGTGGCAGCCGAACTGCGTGGACGACTGCCCGGCCCGTTTCACGCCCTGTCCGACTTCGTGGAGGCCACCGCACGGACGGCGATGGCCGCGATGTCGTCGTCGAGATGGTCGTGGCTGTAGTGGACCAGGTCGCTGTGCAACTGCTTGAGCAGCCGGGACGGGGAGCCCGTGTCCCACTGTCCCGCGTGCTGCACCAGCGGGAAGAATGCGCCTGTGCGGTCGCGGGTCTCGGTGACGCCGTCGGTGTAGAGCAGCAGCTGATCCCCGGCTGCGAAGGAGACGGTGCCGATGCGGTAGTCCTCCCCGAGCAACGCGCCCATGTTGATGGGCGGTGAGGAAGTCGTGGGGGTGACCTCGCGGACCGCTCCCGCGTGGAACAGCAACGGAGGGGGGTGTCCGCAGTTGACGATTCCGACGGCCGATCCGTCGTCGGGAATCTCGGCGAGCACGGCCGTGGCGAAGGACTCCGTGTGGTCGCCGGGCAGCAACGCGGTGTAGCGACCCATGCTGACGTCCAGCCGGCGTGCCAGCCGCGCCAGGTCCGGCTCGTCGTACGCGAATTCCCGGAAGGAGCTGACGATCGCCGAGGCCATGCCGACCGCGGAGAGGCCCTTGCCGCGCACGTCTCCGATGACCAGGCGGACGCCGCGGGCTGTCTCCACTGCTTCGTAGAAGTCGCCGCCGACGCGGGCCTGGGCCGCGGCGGCCAGGTACAGGGCCTCGATGTCCAACCGGCCGAGGCGGTGCGGCAGGGGGCGCAGCAGGACTTTCTGGGTCGTCTCGGCTACGGAGCGGACGTCGGCGAGGGCTTGCTCCCGCTGCTGGCGCACATGGCTGGCGCAGGCGGCCGCGGCAGTGGCGCCCACGATGACCACGAGGGTGAACAGATATGTGTGCGCGTTCTCGCCCACATGGCCGAAGGCCATAGCGGCCGCTACGTCGATGGCCGCGGCGAGCCCGCCGATGGCCACCGTTCCGGCCACTGGCCACAGCGCGGCGGCGAAGGCGGGGGCGAGTGAGAGGAAGCGGCTGAAGTAGAGATGACTCGGAGTTACGAAGGTCAGCACGGTGATGATGGCGATCAGCGCCAGAGGCGCCAGGAGTATCAGCTCCTCCTGGAGACTGTCCGCACGACGCCGGAATCGACCGGAACTGTTCATATAGGCAGCTTATATGGGCATTTGGGGCTAATCGATCAGGCACCGGCCGCCAGGTCCATCCGCGCCGACGTGATCACCCGGCCCGTCTTGGACCGCAGCACAACCGACGACTCGGTGCGCTCCATCGTTGCCCGGTGCCCGTCGATCGCATCGGTGATGATGTCGGTCCAGGGCCATCGGGCGGGCAGGCAGAGCCAGCGGCGGCGGCCGGTGTTCACGAGTTGCGCGGCGGCGGAGAACGGCCGGAGTCGGAGCTTCTTGGGTTCCCAGCGGTGCGTGTCGCCGGTCAGGGAGAGCATTGGCATCCAGGCAAGCAGGTTGAGCGCGAGGGAGACGATCTCCAGCCAGAACTGGTTTTGCGCGCTGTCGGGAGCGGTGGATGTTCATGGGCGCTGTCACGTTGGCGGGTGGCGTGGGAGGATCCTCGAAGTTGATCATGCTGGAGGGGGATCGTCCGGGGTGAGCGCGTCGCCGTCGTATAAGGGTCACCGGTACCCGGTCGAGGTGATCTCGCACTGCGTGTGGCTGTACTTCCGCTTCCCGCTCAGCTTCCGCGAGGTGGAGTAGCTCATGCTCGAGCGCGGCGTGATCGTCTCCTACGAGACCGTGCGCCGCTGGTGTCTGAAGTTCGGGCAGGCGTACGCCAACGCGTTGCGCCGGCCCCGGCCCCGGCCCAGGGACAAGTGGCACTTGGATGAGGTCTTCATCAAGATCAATGGGGAGCAGAAGTACCTGTGGCGGGCTGTCGACCAGGACGGCGACGTCCTCGACATCCTCGTGCAGAACCGGCGTGACAAGGCCGCGGCCAGGCGCTTCTTCCGCCGTCTGCTGAAGAAGACGGGCGTGGTTCCGCGGGTGGCCGTCACCGACAAGCTGCGTTCCTACGGCGCCGCCCACCGATGCCCTCCGTCGAGCACCGCTCCCACAAGGGCCTGAACAACCGGGCCGAGAACAGCCACCAGCCCACCCGGCAACGCGAACGGGCCATGAAGGGCTTCCGCAGTGTGGCAGGGGCCCAGCGGTTCCTGTCCGCGTTCAGCGGCATCTCACCCCACTTCCGGCCCCGACGCCACCTGCTCACCGCCACCCAGCACCGCGCCGAAATGACCGTCCGCTTCACCATCTGGGAGCAGATCACCGGCGTCACCGGCCGGCCCACCGCGGCCTGAGCACAGGCCGGCACCCGGCCCCACGACACCTCGACGCACCGTCAGACACCCACACACCCAACAACGTGACAACGCCCGAGGG
Source organism: Streptomyces sp. NPDC088246 (assembly GCF_044741025.1). Classification (NCBI taxonomy): domain Bacteria; kingdom Bacillati; phylum Actinomycetota; class Actinomycetes; order Kitasatosporales; family Streptomycetaceae; genus Streptomyces; species Streptomyces sp. NPDC088246. Next base: position 27,432 of record NZ_JBIURV010000066.1, on the reverse strand, counting down.
ACATCCAGGCAATTATCGCCTCAGGCATGCAGGTTCGTTGCTGAATCACGAGCGTTCGGGGTCCACCGCGGCATTCTTCGCGGCCCGAGTGTGGCCGCCGATCACCGCGCGTCCAAGTCGTTCGCCGTGACTTCGCTCGGCGCTCCACCTATGTCCTATAGCAATGGGGACGCACGGACGCTGTGCACGATCGGCCGCTGCGTCTTTGTCGCCTTCGTCGACCTCTCCGGCGCGCACCTCCAGGCTGACCCCGGCGACCGCGTGACCCCGGCGACCGCGCGGGTCGGCGGCGCGCCGGGGCGGCAGTACTGGACGACGAGGCCGTCGACGCCCGCCACCCGCTGGCCCGGTTCCTGCTCCGGCGGGGCCTCGACCCCAGCCGTTCAGGGGCTGCACCGCGGGCTCGGTCCGTACCGCGCAGCGCGGCAGGGTCGCGCAACGCCCGGGGCGCTGCGGAGCGAAGGACGTCGTGCGCCGTGATGGGCCCGGCGGTCGAGACCGCGGTACTCGGTGGGTCAGTCTTCCGGGTCGGTGCCGCGTTGGAGGTCGGCGCGGCCGTCGGCGGCGCGGATGAATCGGGTCATGCCGAACTGGTTCGCGCCGGGAGCGGCGGGGGCCGTTCCGGGAGGGGAGTCGAGGGGCCGGGGAGGCTGTGGCAGGACGTAGGGGCGGCGGAGCACCTCGTCGAGGATGATGACGGTCTCTGTGGCGCGGACGGCCGGGATGTTGGCCAGTTGGTCGGTGACCAGGCGGTGTACGGCGCCGACGTCGGGGACCCGGATCTGGATCATGGCGTCGTGCTGGCCGGTGGTGATCGCGCAGTACTCGACCTCGGGCATCTGGGCAAGGGTGGCGCGGAACTGCTTCCACAGCTCCTGGCGGACGGTAACGAAGACCAGGGCGCAGATGTCGAGGCCTACGCGGGTGGGGTCGACCCGCGCGCTGAAGCCGCTGATCACTCCGTCTGCGCGGAGTGCCTCGAAGCGCGTGTAGGCGTTCGCGCGGGAGACGCCGATGCGCTCGGCGAGAGAGGCGACGGAGATACGGCCCTGTGTACGGAGGACGTCAAGGATCTTGAAATGCACTGAATCCAGGGCAAGGCCGATGCCGATCCGTCCAGAGCGGCGATCAGCGGACGAACCTTTACTTGACAGATCTTCCACAGCTGCGCCCTTCTGGTGATTTTCGTCTCGCGGTTGTCCCGATGGCCGGATGTGTTGGTTAGCTTCAGCCCACCCTAACGGTGAAACGTCCAGGTCCTTCCCCCGGCGGCCGTCCATGCCCGTCCGGCCTCTGCTGCTCCCCGCTCCCCGTTCTCGGAGGCACCATGTCCAGATCCCGCACCGGGTCGTACCCGGCAGCACTTCCGCTCGTCGCTGTCGCGGCGCTCTCTCTCAGCGCCTGCTCGGGCGGGGGCACGGCCGGCTCGTCGGGCGGCGGCAAGACGCTGGTGGTCGACACGTCGTTCAACCTGAAGACCGCCGACCCGGGCCGGGAGTTCGAGCCGACCGGGCAGATCGTGGACAAGGCCCTGTACGAGACGCTGCTGACCTTCAAGGGAAGCGACGTCACGAAGCCGGTGGCGGGACTGGCGTCGGCGTACGAGCAGTCCACGGACGGCAAGACACTCACCCTGCACCTGCGCAAGGGCGCGAAGTTCTCCGACGGCAGCGCGGTCACGGCGGACGACGCCGTGTACTCGCTGAACCGGGTGATCGAACTCAAGGGCAACCCGTCGTTCCTGCTCGACGGGGTGTCCGTGAGCAAGACGGACGATTCGACCGTGACGCTGACCTCGAAGAAGGCGAACCCGGCGCTGCCGTTCATCCTGCCCAACCCGGCGCTGGGCATCCTGAACGCCAAGACGGTCAAGGCGCACGGCGGCTCGGAGAAGTACCTCAACACGACCTCCGCCGGCTCCGGCCCGTACACACTGACCTCCTTCAACACCAACACGCAGGTCGTGCTGACGAGGAACCCGAAGTACACCGGGCCGCAGAAGCCGGCCTACGACAAGATCGTGATCCGAAACGTCCAGGCGCCGACACAGAAGCTCAACGTGCAGCGCGGCGACAGCCAGATAGCCCTGGACCTGACCTCGGACCAGGTGACAGGGCTGACCGGCGGCCTGAAGGTGAGCAGCGGGGCGTCATCGGACGTGATCTTCCTGCTGCTGAACCGGAACAGCAAGGTCAGCAGCACCACCGCCAACGCCAAGTTCGCCGAGGCGGTGCGCAAGGGCATCGACTACGACAGCCTGCTGAGCCTGGCCGGGACCGGGTCGGTCCAGCCGGCCGGGATCATCCCGTCGACGTTCCTCGGCGCGCTGCCGTCCTCCGAGGCGACCAAGAGGGACCTGGCGGGGGCCAAGGCGGCCCTGAAGACCAGCGGGATCGACAAGCCGTCGGTGACGCTCGGCTACCCCAGCGATCTGACCGTCGACGGACTGTCGCTTCAGACCCTGGCGGAGCGGGTGCAGTCGCAGCTGAAGGAGGTCGGCATCACGGTGACGCTCGCCCCGGCGCCGACCACGACCGAGCTGGACAACTACCGCAACGGCAAGGAGCAGGCCGGCCTGTGGTACTGGGGCCCGGACTACCCAGACCCCAGCGACTACCTGGCGTTCCTGCCCGGCAACCTGGTCGGCCTGCGGGCCGGATGGAAGGCCGGCGCCGACGACACGCTCTCTGCGCTGGGCGACAAAGCGGCGAGCACCATTGGCGACGACGCCCGCAAGGCGCTCTACGAGCAGATCCAGACCCGGATGAACGACAGCGGCCCGTTCATCCCGCTGATGCAGCCCAGCCGCAACACGGTGGCCGCGGCCTCGGTGACCGGTGCCGCGTACAACCCCGTGTGGACGATCGATGTCGCCGCGCTGGGTGCCAAGTAAGGGCCCGGGCAGGGACAAGGGCCACAGCGGTGGCGGGCGGCTCCTCGCCCGCCACCCGCTGGCCCGGTTCCTGCTCCGGCGGACCGCGACGGCCGTGCTGCTCGCCTTCGGGGTGACGCTGGTGACGTTCGTCCTCACCAACCTCGTCCCCGGCGACCCCGCGGCGGCGGCCCTCGGTCAGCGGGCGGTCGGCGACCCGGCGATCGTCGCCCAGTTCCAGCACCACTACGGCCTCGACAAGCCGCTGCCGGTCCAGTACGTCACCTATCTCGGCAACCTGTTCCAGGGTGATCTCGGCGAGTCCCAGCAGAGCCACCAGCCGGTGCTGACGGACCTGTCGACCGCGGTACCCGCGACGCTGGAACTGGCCGGGGCAGCGATCGTATTCTCGCTCGTCGTCGGCGTGGCCTTCGGAGTGATCGCGGCGCTGCGCCGGGACCGGTTCACCGACCAGCTGCTGCGGGTGGTGAGCCTGCTGGGGGTGTCGGTACCCACCTTCTGGCTGGCGCTGCTCGCCTTCTACATCTTCTTCTACCGGCTGGGCATCGCACCGGGCAGCGGCCGGCTCGCCCCGGACCTGACCGCTCCGCCGCACGTCACAGGCCTGTACACCGTCGACGCCGCCCTCGCCGGGCAGTGGCCGGTCTTCTGGAGCGCCGTCGGCCACCTGGCGCTCCCGGCACTAGTGCTGACCGCGTACACCGTCGGCCTGCTGACCCGGTTCACGCGCTCGGCCGTCCTGGAGGTGCTGGGGCAGGACTACGTCAGGGCCGCGCGTGCCAAGGGCCTGCCCGGCCGGACCGTGCTCCTGCAGTACATCCTCCGGGCGGCCCTCGTGCCCGTCATCACGGTCGCCGGGCTGGCCTTCGGGGCGCTGCTGTCGGGCACCGTCCTGGTCGAGTCGATCTTCGCCTGGCCGGGCCTGGGCGCCTACGCGTACCGCAGCGCGACCACGCTCGACCTGCCAGCCGTGATGGGGGTCGGGCTGGTCGTCGGCATCGTGTATCTGACCGTCAACCTCGCCGTGGACGTGCTGTACGGCGTGATCGACCCGAGGGTGAGGGTGCAGTGAACGGGTGGAAGGGCTTCGGTCTTCTCAAACGGCTGCCGCGCGCCTGGCGCAGGCCGCTGGCCGTCACCGGCGGCGTGGTCAGTGCCGGGTGGCTGGTGATCGTGCTGGCCGCGCCGCTGCTCGCCCCGCACGACCCGCTGGCGCAGGACATGCCCCGGCTGGCCGGGCCGGGCGCCGGGCACTGGTTCGGCACCGACGAGCTGGGCCGGGACGTACTGAGTAGGGTGCTCTACGGCGCAAGGGTCTCCATTCCGCTCGCTCTGCTGCTGGTCACGTTGTCGTTGCTGATCGGCGGGATCCTCGGGGCCTGTGCGGGGTTCTTCGGGCGGTGGGTGGACGAGACCGTGATGCGGATAGCGGACCTGGTGTTCGCCTTCCCGACCGTCATCCTGGCGATGGTCGTGGCCGCCGCACTGGGCGCGAGTCTGCAGAACGCGGTGTTCGCGGTGCTGGTCGTCGCCTGGCCCTCGTATGCCCGCGTCACCCGGGGACTGGTGATGGGGCTTCGGTCACGCGAGTTCGTCCTCAGCGGGCGGCTGCTGGGCTTCTCCGCCTGGCGGTCGCTGCGGGTGGACGTACTGCCCAACGTGCTGGGGCCGCTGCTGGTGCTGGCCACCCTCGACATCGGCACGGCGACGCTGCTGCTGTCGGGACTGTCCTTCCTCGGCCTGGGCGCCAAGCCGCCGACCGCCGAGTGGGGGGCGATGGTCGCCGACGGTACGCAGCAGTTCGACAAGTGGTGGATGGGGGTCTTCCCGGGCCTGGCGATCCTCACCGTCGTCCTGGCCTTCAACTTCCTCGGCGACGCGCTGCGGGACGCCCTCGACCCCGGCACCGCCCGGACCATCGGCGCGGAGAAGGAGCGTGTGGCGTGACCGGCACCACCAACGCGCTGGAGATCACCGGCCTGACCGTCGACCTGCCCACCGAGGCCGGTACGAACCGCGTCCTGCACGGCGTCGACCTCACCCTCCAGCCCGGCCGCATCCACGGCCTGGCGGGTGAGAGCGGGTCGGGCAAGACCATGACCGGCCTCGCCGTCCTCGGTCTCCTGCCGCCCGGCGCCCGCACCGCTGGGCGGATCGGGCTGCACGACACGGACCTGCTGGCCCTGCCACCGCGGAAGCTGGGCGAGCTGCGCGGCCGGGCGGTGAGCATGGTCTTCCAGGACCCCTCCACCAGCCTGCACCCCATGCTCAGCATCGGGCACCAGCTCACCGACCACCTCCGCCACCACCTGAAACTCGACCGCAAGGCCGCGAAGAACAGGGCCGCCGACCTTCTCGGCCAGGTCCGTATCCCGAGCCCCCGCGAGGCGCTGGAGCGTTACCCGCACCAGTTCTCCGGCGGCATGCGCCAGCGCATCGCCATCGCCATCGCGCTGGCCTGCGAACCGCAGGTGCTGATCGCGGACGAGCCCACCACCGCCCTGGACGTCACCGTCCAGGCGGGCGTACTGCGCCTGCTGCGCGGCCTGTGCGACGACCTCGGCCTGGCCGTCCTGCTGGTCACCCACGACCTGGGCGTGATGTCCGCCATCGCCGACGAGGTCAGCGTCATGCGCCACGGCCTCGTCGTCGAGACCGGCCCCCGCGGCCAGGTACTGACCGCTCCGCAGCACGAGTACACCCGTACGCTCCTGGACGCGCTCCCCGGAGCGGCAGCGGCTCGCGCGCGGACAACGACCGACCCCGCCCCAGATCTCCGGAGTGCCCCATGACCCCGCCGTCGCCGCTGCTGTCCGTCGACGACCTCGTCGTCCAGTACCGCCGCCCCGGCGCGCCGCCGACCCGCGCGGTCGCCGGGGTCAGCCTGGAGGTGCGCGCCGGAGAGGTCGTCGGTCTGGTCGGCGAGTCAGGCTGCGGCAAGTCGACCCTGGCCCGCGCGGTCTGCGGCCTCACGGCACCCAAGGACGGCAGGATCACCTTCGACGGCACGCCGGTACGGCCGCTGAAGGTACGTCGCCGGGACCCCGCGCTGACCGCGATCCAGATGGTGTTCCAGGACCCCTACGGATCACTCAACCCCCGCCGCCGGGTGGGCACGCAGATCGCCGACGGCATCCGCGCGGGGGCGGCTCGCGGCGACAAGGGGGAGGCGGCCACGCCGGAGGAGTATCTGACCCGCGTCGGGCTGCCGGAGAGCGCCGCGCAGCGCTACCCGCAGGAGTTCTCCGGCGGTCAGCGCCAGCGCATCGCCATTGCCCGCGCGCTGGCCGCCCGGCCCCGGCTGCTGGTCGGCGACGAGCCCATCTCCGCCCTCGACGCCTCCGCCCAGCTCCAAGTCGCCACGCTGATGCGGTCGCTGGCTGTCGAGTCGGGCGCCGGGCTGCTGTTCATCAGCCACGACCTGTCCGTCGTACGGCTGATCGCCGACCGCATCGCCGTGATGTACCTCGGCCGGATCGTCGAGACCGGCCCCACCGCCCAGGTCTGGGACAGCCCCCGCCACCCCTACACCCAAGCCCTGCTCGCCGCCATCCCTCAGCCTGACGGCGCCGGACTGCTGCCCGCCGAACTCCCCGGCGACGTACCCGACCCGTCCGCCCCGCCGAGCGGCTGCCGCTTCCACCCCCGCTGCCCCCGCGCCTTCGACGGCTGCGACCACGAGGAGCCGCAGCTGATCGCCGGCGGCGTCGCCTGCCGCCTCTACGCGGCATGACCTGAACCCAAAACGGTCCACCCAATTGCGGCCTCGGATGTTCAGCACGCGCCGGTGCCGGGGCGGCGCACGCGACCGGTCCTGCCCAAGCCCCGTCCGAGCGAGATCCGGGGCTGCCACGAACCGGCCGCGACGGACGGCAACCATGCCGCGGCAGTGCCGCCCCACTTCCGTCTGCCCTTCCGGACTTGACGACACCTCACGGAGACCTCATGCACGAGCAGACCCACGTCACAGAGACCGGCCAGGACCTGTATCCGGCCGACCGTCTCCACATCGCCCGAGCGGCCGCGGCCCGTGCCGGGCTGGACGCCCTGCTGATCTCCCCCGGCGCCGACCTGCGCTACCTGACCGGCTACGACGCCAAACCGCTGGAGCGGCTGACCTGCCTGGTCCTCCCCCTCGACGGCGACCCGTTCCTCCTGGTTCCGGCGCTGGAGGTGCCCGCTGCCCAGGCCTCCCCGGCCGGCGGCCTGGGCATCGAGATCACAGGCTGGAACGAGACAGACGACCCCTACGCAGTCATCGCGGCCCGGCTGCCGTCCTCCGTCGCCCACGTCGGCGTCGACAACCATATGTGGGCGGAGAAGACCACCGCCTTCCATGCCGTCCTGCAAGGCGCCCGGCAGGAACTCGCCGGCAGCGTTCTGAGCGGTCTGCGGATGCGCAAGACCCCGCAGGAGGCGGCGGCCCTGCGCCGGGCGGGGGAAGCCATCGACCGGGTGCACGCCCGCATGGGCGAGTGGCTGCGGGCCGGGCGCACCGAACGGGAGGTCGGCCGGGACATCGCAGCCGCGATCACCGCCGAAGGCCATGTCCGGGTCGACTTCGTGATCGTGGGCTCCGGGCCCAACAGCGCCAGCCCGCACCACGAGCTGTCCGACCGGGTGATCCGACCCGGCGACCCGGTGGTCGTCGACATCGGCGGCACCACGCAGGACGGCTACTGCTCCGACTCCACCCGCGTCTACGCCCTCGGGGAACCACCCGAGGACTTCCGCCGGCTGCACGACGTACTGCTGCGCGCCCAGAGAGCCCAGACCGACGCGGTACGGCCGGGCATCACCGCCGAACAACTGGACGCCATCGGCCGCGACATCATCACCGACGCCGGATACGGAGAGCACTTCATCCACCGCACCGGACACGGCATCGGCCTGGAGAGCCACGAAGAGCCCTACATCGTGTCCGGCAACCAGCTGCCACTGGAGCCCGGCATGGCGTTCTCCGTCGAGCCCGGCATATACCTCCCCGACCGCTACGGAGCCCGCATCGAGGACATCGTGATCTGCACCCAAGACGGCGGGGACCGCCTCAACCGCACCGGCCGCGACCTGGTCGTACTCCCCTGACACCCAACACGGCCGCACAGCACGGAAAGGCACCAGCGATGACCAGCGACAACACCGGTCGCCTCACCTTCCCATCGCACGTCCGGCTCACCGGCGAGGGCCTGATCCTGCGAGAGTGGACCGACGACGATCTGCCCGCCATGGCCGGGCTGTTCGACGATCCCCACATCGCGTACTGGACCCCGCTCGCCTCGCCCTTCGATGCCGCGGCCGCCCGCGCCTATCTGGCCAGGGCCCGGCAGGAACGCGCCGACGGCCTGCGCCTGCGCCTGGCCATCACCACCGACGGCAACCTGCCGCAGGGCGAGATCCTCCTCATCCGCACGAGCACCGACGACCCCGCCGTAAGCCTCGGTTACACCGTGGGAGCCGCCCACCGCGGTCGACGCCTGGCGGCTCGGGCCCTGAAGGTCATGACGGACTACGCCCACCACACCATCGGCCTGCCCCGGGTGACGCTGGGCATCGGAGCCGAGAACGGAGCCAGCGTCGCGGTCGCCCACGCCGCGAACTTCCACCTCACCGACGAGCCGCTGATCCCGGTCATCAACAAGGGACGCCCGCTGGTCCTGCAGACCTGGGCCCACGACCGCACCTGACCCATCGGTCCTGCACCCCCGCTCCCGACTCCACACCGAAGGACACCGCTATGCCCGCATCACCGCCCCGCACTCTCCCGCCGGTACCCGCGGGCGCGCGTCCAAGCGGCAGTCCTGCCGATCTCGCGGCTGTCTGGGCGGTGATCACTGGCATGTACCAGGCCTACACCGCAGGCGATCGCGAGCGCATCGACTCCTTCCTGGACCCCGAGGCCACCATCTGGGACTCCGCCACCCCCGAACTCGTATGCGGCAAGGGCGAGCTGGACCGTGTACGCGACGCCCGTCCCACGGCCGCCGTGAGCCCCGCCGAGGCCGGGCTGACGGCGTACGGCCAGGTCATCGACGTCTTCGCCGACCTGGCCGTCGTCCGTTACTGGCTGCGTGTCGATTTCCACGCCGCCCCGCCGGAACTGGCGCGCAACACCGCCGTCCTGCGACGTGGCGGCAGCGACGCCGCCTGGCTGATCGTCCATCTGCACGAAGATGTACAGGGTGCTGCGGACACGTAGGCGCGGCGGACCGCGGCGCGGTGGACCGCCAGCACGCGGCGGAGGAACGTTCAGGGAGGTCTGGGTGTCGAGGTCCGCTGGGCCAGGGCGCCCGTGAGTGGCGCGAGGGTCAGTAGCTGCCGGCGAGTTCGCTGCTGAGCTTTCTCCTTGCGCTTCGCCCGCGAACTCAGCGACAGGCGCACGGTCGTGGGCCGCGAGACGGTGCTGATTACCCGAGCCGGCGCCGGCCACCGAACCGCCTTCCCGGGCGAGGTGGCACCACCGCAGTCGACCCGGTTCGTTTACGGTGGCGACGCGGACGTCGATGCACAGCTGGGTATGACCGCCTGGCCGCACGTGCTGGCAGCCGTCCGCGGCGACTGAGCGCACTACATCGGCCATGGTGGCCTCGGCAACTTGCTGCCTGGCAGAGCGGACCTACGGCGCGATGGGATCGGTGGGGAATCTCTCGGGGTGGGCTGAGGCGAGGTAGTCCATGGCCGTGTCCTCAGTGATCCCGAAGACTGTCATCAGGTGCACCGGATCGGCGGTCGCCCGGGCCTCGTCCAAGATCCTGTCGATGCGCACCTGCTCCGCGTTGATCCCGAGGTGCCGAAAGAAGTACTGGAATGCCTTGTGGCTCATTTGAGGACCCGCAGGATCACGAGGCGACCCCCGGAGTGTGGACACGGGAGTCACCTCACTCCGGACGTAACCCGGTTGTAAGGACGAACCCGGGCTTCATGAAGTGACCTGGATCAGGGCGTGCGTGCCGCTCGTACGCCACTGGGGCCCGGTAACTTCCAGCTCGTGCACGGTTTGCGGCGCCAGGCCGACGATGACGTCCGACTTCAGTGTGCGTAGAGCTGCGACCGGACCGGGGAAGTATGACGTGACGTCGGTGAACGGGGTGGTGGCCGACCAGTGTTGGTCGCCGACGACGCGGCGGTAGTTCAGGTCGCCCTTCATGATCGTCAGGGTGGCGGTGGCGAAGTCCTCGTGGAGGTCGGCGGGCATGTCCGCCCAGGGGAACGGGGCGCAGGAGAAAGGGTGGGCGCGCAGGGTGAGGCGGCCGGTGGTGAGGGCCTGCTGCAGGCGCTTGCCGATCTCGGAGGCGTAGCCGGGGGCCGTGGTCAGGCGGTGGAGGCAGGCCAGAGTGTCGGTGGCCGTGGCGTCGGAGACGTAGTACGGGTACGGCTTGAGGTGCAGAACGACGCACGCGGCGCGGTCGGTGTGGAGCAGGTGGTCGGCGAGGACCAGGTCCGGGAGGAGCTCGGGGCCGGCGTTGTCGGCCACGAGGCAGACCTTGCCGGGCGGGCTGGCGGACAGGGTTTCCCAGAGGACGGCGGAGTTGTCGGCGACGAGGTTGGTGACACGGTCGCCAAGGCCGGCATCGCCCGCTGAGACGGCGAAGCCGAGGTCGGCGCGGTTGCCCCAGAGGGAGGCGTGGAGGAGGGTGCGATCCTGTTCGACTGCCGGGATCTGGGGGAGTTGGCCGAGGGCGGCCAGTTCGGCCTCCACCGTTGGGCCCGCGAGTTCGGCGTTCTTGAACGGGGCGAAGGGGTCGATCCCCTGCCACGGGCCGGGGGCGAAGTAGCCGAGGGCGGCCAGGAGTTTGCGGTAGAAGTAGCTCTCCGCCCAGAGGAACGGGGCGTCTTCCCAGCGGCTGCCGATGTGCTCCTTGCCCCACTGCTGCCACTGGTCCGCTCCGGGCTCGGTGTCAGGCAGGGGGAGAATCACGCCGTCCTCGGCGATCTCCTGCAGGAGGGTGTCCAGGGCACGCTGCTGTTCGAGGGGGTAGGGGGTGGCCTGGCGGACGCGCCCGATCAGGGTGGGGTGGCGGTCGTGCAGGACACCCCACGCGAAGGAGCCTGCGACGTTGCTGACAACGACTGGAGCGGGGGCGGGCTGCGTCATGGTGTGCGGGCTTCCTTCGCGTGGTTCGGTGGGGGCGGATGGAGAAGGCGACGGTGCCGGCCGCGCTGCCTACGACCACGTGTCCGGTGGTTTGGTCGTAGGCCGCGCAGTGCAGCGAGGCGTCGGCGCGTACTTCGGCGAGCTGGCGCTGTTCGGTCGACGACCAGAGGCGTACGGTGCCGTCAGCCGCGGCCGACGCCAGGTGGTCTGGGGCGTCGAGGAACGCGGCCATGAGAACCCGACCGGTGTGGCCCGGGAGGTGGGCGGTGAACCGGTCGTCCGACACGCTCCGGACGCGAACGCCGTCGTACGGCCGGCCCGTCGCTCCTCAGTCCTATGCCGTCCCCTCGACAACCCAGGACAGGTACGGCCTCCGGCCCGCCGGTCACTGGCAGCGTGATCCACTGGGGGACGTCGTACGGGTGCTTCTCGTACAGCCACGCCTCCAGTGCCGGGAGACGGTCCGTCGTAGTCATGTACGAGATCTGCCACTCCTGCGCCGTCTCGACATTCTACTTCCACCAGTAGAAGGCGGTGATCGGCGCATCGATGTGGACGCCCGCTGCCAGCTTGCTCTCGACCGCGCCCCAGGCCAGCGCCTTCGCCTGATCCTCGTCGTCGCTGGTCGTCTGCGCGATCACAATCTCGTTGGCCATGCGACTACCTCTCCTGCTCGGGTACCGCGACCCTACTCAGTCGTCCGGGGCACACCGAAAGTCGGTAGCAGCGGCGGCTCACTCGCCCGGGCGGGGCTTTCGGTGCCTGCCCGGCCGGCCTGGAGTGGCTGGGGACGGGGGTTACCGTCGTCGGTGGTTCCTCGTCTCGAGGGCGCAGGAGGCGTTGAGCCTCAGCGAGGTTGGCCGCGAACTCGTGTAGCTCCCACGCGTAACGGTGTGGCGCCCGACGGTCGGATTTTTCAGAACGCGGCAGGCAACTACATCGACACTTCCGCCTACAACATCACGTGGAACCGTGCCAGAGAGGCCGTCCTCACGGTGGACGAACACGCGTTGAACCTCGCGAAGCGGCCCTATGACCTACGCCAGGCTGGCATCTCGTTCTGGCTGGCCTCCGGTGTAGACCCTGCCGAGTGCGCGCGAAGGGCAGGACAGAGCATCCAGGTGCTCTTCCGCTATTCGCCATGCATCGGCAGAGCGCCGCCTGGCGTGACCGGTGCTGTTTCTACAGCTAAGAGGCGGCCGATCACGCACCTCGTGGGGGCTGCCGGGGAGGCTGTGGTCAACCGTCTGGCAGTTGAGAGGGGCGTTCAGGAAGCCGCCTCTACCCGAAGGAGAAGGGGTAACCCCGCAGGGCCCTGCGGCCCGGCACGACTTGCGGGCCATGCCGGGCCAGGGGCGGTGGAGTTAGCACCTGCCTGCCCAGCTCCGGTCGGCCCCGCTTGCCGCGGGCGCCCAGCGGACGGTGCCTCCCGGATGTCCCGTGGACATGCCGGTCCCAGTGTCAGATCAGTATTGGGTCATCGTCGCAGCGGCGTCCGAACCGGTGGACTTTGTCATGAAGTTGTCTACCTGGTGGCGCTGACCTGCATCGATGCGGCTGTACCCACCTCTGACCTGCGCGGATAAGTCTTTCAGCGTCTTTCGAGATCGTGCTGCGTTACGCGGTCGATTCTCCCCACGCGCTCCCCAGGGCCGTCGATACTCCCCAGATTCTCCCCAGGGAGTGTTGTTGCGGCGGGCCGTGGTGGCACGGGACGTCGTTCCACCGGGGGCGCTGCCAAGGGCACGCTGAGTGACTGCCTGCGAGGGCAGGGGGGAAGCCCGGCGCCGAGTGGATGAGCGCAAGGCGTGAGTCTGACGCTGCCTGACCAGGGCTCAAGTTCGAACCCGCAGTCGGAAGCCAACGTCTTTCCGATGACGCATCATGTGGAGTGTGTGGCGGTGCTTGAACCGGCCGCGAAGGGCTCCTGACCTGCGGGTTTGTGCGTGTGCATTATGTGCGGTGTGGGCGTTACGGGCGATATCTTGACGCTGAAATGACGCTCGTGACGCTCATTTGACGCTCGTTCTGATGGGAAGTCAGGCGCTTTTTCGGGCAGGTCAGACCTTGTCGTCAAGGTGACGAGCACCGATGGGGTGACGAGGGCAGGCGACGCTGAGTGCAGACCGACTGGGTCCTGCTGGTCAGTTGTCGCGGAAGAGACCAGGGGGCGCCGTGACCTGCCGTGATGGGTGGCTGTGGGGCGCTGACCTGGGTGGATGGTCTTTCGACTCTTTCACGGTCATGCCCGTTGATGCGGCCGGAAGTCCCAGAAAAGTCCCAGGGAACTCCCGCTACCTTTGGTCATTCTTTCGACTCTATACAGGGCGTGCGGGTGCGGTGTGAGCTGATGTTCGTGCATCGGCGGTCTCTGCCTTGAGCGATCGGCAACGCGCACTTCTCGAACGGGTCGCCGCCGGTGAAGATCCCCCGGCCGGGACGCCGGGGGAGAGGCGGTCGACCTATGCCCTGCGCGACCATGGCCTTCTGCATGCCAGGCGCGGTGGTGGGGAGGCGAATGCGGAGGTTACCGAGGCTGGCCGCACTGCGGTACCCGCGCCGGCGGGTACCCCCACGGATACGCCGCGTGTTCGAGATGGGCTACTCCCCGTGGGGGATGCGTACGAAGCCTTCCTCCCAAGTGTCATCGTCCAGGAGGTAGGGGTCGATGATGAAGCACTTGGGCTCGTCCCGGAAGCCCGGTAGGAGGCGAGCGCGGACGATGCGTTCCGCGGCCTTCTCTTTCGTCGAGTAGATGCCCAGCAGCTTGACGTCGTCACCGTCCTGCTCATCGATGAAGACGCCGTCCTCGTCGATGTGTACGGTTGCCCCGTCAGGCCCGGCTTCGTTCTGGTGGCCTACGTGCCACAGGGGATAGACGATCACGCGACCAGGCTAGCCAGAGTGATCGGGTATCAGGCCCGCCACGTCGACGCCATCAGCTTGGGAAGCGACGGCGCTTGCGGTACCAGCACGCGGCTGACCTGCGTAAATCTACCGGGCAGCCCTGCCGCAGCGGTGCGGATCGCACCCCTGTTGAGCGTGTCTGACCGGTCTTATGGGCACGCCAAGGGTGCGCCGCTCAACGAGGTCGTCGAAGCTTCTTCCCGAGACGGAGCAACTGCTGACTCCTGGACAGCGAGAGCCGGCGTAGAGACTGCCGTTGCGGCAGCACACGGAGCTGGTCGCGCCTTGACCGGCGAGGTGGCTCCGGAGTTGACGGCTACCTGCTGGAGTGGAGCTGCTGTGCCTGGTCCTGCGGGAGAATGCGCAGGGCCACGACCGTGCCGTCGTCGCAGAAGGAGACCGGACCCCACTCCGGGGCTTCGGTACCGGTCGAGAACGTCCCACGTTTCTCGTACGCCCGGCGCCTGTACGCCTCGACCTCGCCGTTGACGAGAAGCTCGTACAGTTCCTCGTCCATCCCGGAGAACGCCTCGACCCGGATTCCGCCCAGGCGGAACACCTGGTCGGTTCCGAGGAACCGCGTGGACCCGATCTTGTGGCACGCATCCCGGACGCTCGACGAGCCGGCGAAGGTGCGCTGGGCGTAGTGCTTGCGGCCCTGCTCGTCGGTCAGGTACTGGGCGACTTCACTGCCTGCGCCAGCCAGTGCGAGCTGGCCGGCCGCTGCTGTACGGGCCAGTAGCTGGCCGTACCAGCCGAGGTTCTTGCGCGGTATGAGGAAGCCGTCCTGAATCCGCTCCTTCCGGCCTTCGAAACCAGGCACTTTGACGGCCCCTGCGCAGGGAGGGTTGCGCCTGGACAGCACGGCGTCTGCGCTCTTGCTGCCCGATGTCGGCCTGGTGGGGAGCAGGCCCCTGCCCGGCGCCTGCAATGCGTTGATCGTGATGCCTTCCTTGGCCATCAGCTCCGTCGACATCAGCAGGCAGGGTGTGGTGTTCCACTCGGCGAGGTTCAACTGCTCGGCGCGCTCGCCGGCCCTGGCGAGCTGTTTGGGAGTTCGCCCCGTCGTCGACCCCGGCGGTAGTGGTCGGCCTCGCCGCGGCTTTCGCCGCCGATGGTGCCGGGACCCCTGAAAGCCCGCAGGGCATGCAGGGCGCCGAGCAGTCCGCACTGGCCTGGGTATACACCGCCGGTCGCCTGCTGCGCGGACCCCAGCAATCCGTGGAGTTCGTCGCCCGCAGGCTGCTGTCGGGCCCTACGGCTACGGCTACGGCCGTCCAGTCTACGGTTCGGCCGGGCGGGAACCGCCCGAGCGGCGTCAGGCGTCGATCGGACGCAGCACCGCGTAGTACGCGAACGGCGGACCGTACAGCCGGGCGACCCGCAGCCCGGCTCCCTCCGCCAGGCTGATCAGCGAGGACGGCCGGATCTGATGCCGGTCGAAGAACTCGCCGACCACCAGCCGCCCGAACGGCTTCAGCACCCGGCGCAGCTCGGCCAGCGTACGCGCCGGATCCGGGATCTCGCCCAGCGCCGTCACCAGGTAGGCCGCATCGAACGAGCCATCCGCAAAAGGAAGTTCATGTGCGTCGGCGCAGTTCGGCACGATGTTGTCGACGCCCTGCTCCTTGGCCCGGCGGCCCACGTGGTCGAGCATCTCCTGCTGGATGTCCAGGATGTCCAGCTGGCCGTTCGGGCCCAGCTGCGGTGCGACGTGCAGCGACTGCAGGCCGGTTCCGGGGCCTATCTCCAGGATCCTCTCGCCCTCCCGGGCCTGCAGCACGTGGTCCAGACGCTTCAGAGTCAGGAACGGCAGCGGCAGGTCGAGCAGCCAGCGCTGAGAGTACGGGTACGGCGCGGAGTCGGTGAACCACCAGGTGGCGACGGCGGCGGCAGCGCCCGCGCCGATCAATGCCCGCGAATGCCTCATAATTCCTCCTCAAATGTCCGATTGCTTCATCGAAGCATCTCTGATGGTCAATCAGTTGTGTTTGTGTGCAATCTGCTTGCGCCAGCGCCGACTTTGTCGGCAGTCGACCCGAGCGGGCCGAACGAACCGCCCGTGGACCGCCGTTGCGGCAGGCCGGGGACTTCCCGAAACGGACCGGACCGCAAGCGCCGATCACGTCACGAGCTCTTCCGCTCAGCGGCCCGGCCGAGGGAAGGTCCGGGTCGCGAGAACCGCGCAGGCCACCGCCAGCGGCAACTCGGCGAAGACCGTCATCAGCACCGCCAGCTTGAAGTCCGAACCTGGGGCAGCCGTCATGGTGTCGAACCAGGCGTCGACCAGCAGCAGGGTCGAGGTCGCGGCGGAGGTCAGGCAGGCCCGGCAGTCGCCGCGCCTGAGGAGCAGTCCGGTGGAGAGCAGGCCGAGCGCCTCAAAGCTATCCAGACCCGTCCACGTCCAGGCCCAGTGCGAGGCCTGAGCGGTGGCCGGCAGCCCGGTGTGCAGGAAGACCAGCCAGGGAATCATCGCCAGCCCGAGCACGGTGAGGACCGTGGCCGCCCGGCGAAGCAGCAGGGGGAACGTCGAAGCGGCCGCGGCCTTCGGAAGGATCCGCGGGACACCGGAGCCCGAACCGGAGGCGCCCGCAAGGGCCCAGATGCCGGCCTTGCCTAACGGGGCGCGCAGGGGTGAGGAGGGGGGCGCATGGTTCTTCTCCAACGTTGGTCGTCGGGGTGGGGCGGTGGTGCCCGCTCAGTGGATGTGGATGCCGCCGTTGGAGGCGGCCACGGTGAGGGAGGCCGACGCGCCGTCGGAGTTCGGCAGGTCGATCTGCGGCGCGGAGCTGCTGCTGTGGGCGTCGATCCGGTAGCCGGTGCTCGAGGGCTCCGCGAGGTCGACCGCGCCGTCGCCGGTCGTCATGGTGCACCGTCGGGCGGTGCGGCTTGAGGTATTGATCGTTCCACTCCTCGTTCTCGGGAAGGCCGGTGGCCTTCACCGGTGGTTCGCGGTGGCGCTGCGAGGCGGCGCACCTGCGCCGCCCCGCACCGACCATCTGCCCTCCAGCCAACAGCAGTTCGGCCGGGCCGGACACGTGGCCAGCCCACCGAACCGGGGTAGGGATAACCCTCCTGTCAGTCCCAGCCGTTGTTGTCGGGCGGGGTGGTGGTGCCGGTGGTGTCGGCCGGGGCGGCAGCGGCCCGCGGCTGCGCGGCGGCGCTGACTCCGGATGCGATGGCGGGCGTGACGAGGGTGAGGGTGATCGCCGCCAGTGCGGCGGCGGCCGCGGCCACGAGGTTGGCCCGTCGTGCGTGGGTGTTCATGCTGCTGTTCCCCCGAATCGTGTGTTGAGAGTGATCCGCAGGCCGTGGTGTGCGAGTGTCTCGGTCCTGGTTCCCAGGGCCTTGATCGGCCTGCGATTCCATGGCGACAGGCTGTTGAGGACACGTGAGCGAATACCGGCGCCATGCTGTTGCCATGGCAGGGTGTTGCCGTGCCGGAGCCCCGGGGCGTCCTCGAGCCGCCGGCGCGTGGCGGTCAGTTCTGGTCGTCCGGCTGGTCGCCGGAGAGCAGGAGGTCGTCGAACCCCGGCACCAGGGTGGCGGCGAGATGACTCAGCCGTCCGCCGCCCGTGCGCTGGTAGGCGGTGCAGACGGCGAGTGCGGCCGCCTCGGCGTCACGCAGCCGGGCATGGGAGACGAAGAGGACGGCGAACACGGTGTCGCCCTGGCGATCGGCGAAGACTTGCTACAGGCCGTGGCCGACCGCCGCGGCTCGGTACAGGCCGTTGCGGACCTGTTCGCCGGGCGGCGGATCGGTGGGAAAGACGATTTTGACCATGATGATGTGCATCGTCGAGTGAGGTCCGGGATCGCGTGAGAAAGCGGCCGGTACTACGTCAGTTCCTCAGTACCGAAAGGGAAAATGGCGGGAGCGGCCACGTGGATGCTGTCAGGGTGATCCTTGGCCGTCTCCCGCCGTGCCGGTCAGTCCAGGACGAAGCCGTCTTCGCCGCGGTGGCGCCGGTTGCGACGGTTGTCGAGGTGCACGAAGGTGCGGTGCAGCCAGCGGTCCCGGCCGTCGTAGCAGGCCTCGAACGTGGTCCGCCCGTGCACCGACAGGCGGTTGTCGACGAAGGCCAGCTCACCGGGCTGCAGCACCAGCGTCGCCGAGACGTTCAGGAAGGCGTCGCGGAACACCTCCAGGGCCGACTTGGCCTCGTCGTCCAGCGGCGTGGTCGCGCTGAAGTCCACCTGGATGTTCGGGTCGTCGGCGGCGCCCTCCAGCACCGCGTGCGCGGTGGTCGGCGCGCCGGACCGGAACGACGGCGGCTCGGTGACGAAGCGCTGCTGCATCCGCACCTCGACCACCTCCGGCGGGAGCAGTGCCAGCGCCCGGCGGATCGAGGAGACCAGCGTGCCGGCCGTGCCCGAGTGGTCGTTGCACAGGCAGAACAGGCCTACGTAGTCCGGCCGGTGCGGGTGGAAGGCGTTCTCCGTGTGCAGTTCGAGCAGGGTGCCGCTGCCGGCGTTGCTCTGCGACGCCTCCCGCCCCGGGACCGGGACCACGTTCTGCACCAAGGCGCCGGACTTCTCCTCCCGGTAGGCGATCACCTCGCCGAGGTAGAGGCTGAGCAGCACGGTGATCGAACCCGGTACGGTGGCCTGGCGCTCCACCGACTCCGGCACCGTCGGGGTCGCGGGCAGCAGCGTCTCGTCGCTCGGCAGGGTTGCGGACAATCAGCAGGCCGTCCGGCCCGGGATCGTGCCGGTACCGCCGGAGCGACTCGCGCAGGCGGAGCGGCAGCCGGGACGAGAGGCGGCGGGCCTCGTCCATCCAGACCCGGGTGTCCATCAGATGCGGTTCGGCCCTGACGAGTTCGCGGGCCAGCCGCAGCACCTCGGCGCACTCCGCGTCGGTCAGGGACAGGTCGGTGCTGCTGTCGGGCCTTGTCGGACGCGAGGTCGGTGACGCGACGGTCATACGGGCGACCTCCTTCGAGCGTGTTCGCTGGATCTCAGCGGGGATCAATCGGACATGGCCACGAGCACGCGGCGCGATCCGGTGAACGGCCGGCGGCCGTGGCCGACCAGCACGCGAGGTCACGCTGTTCGCGGTGCTGCTCGGCGTCCTCCAGGGCCTGCTGCACCGCTACACCCGGCAGAACCGGTTCCTGATCGGTTGTCCGACCACCACCCGGATCAGCCCGGACACCCGCGAGGTGGTCGGCAACTACATCAACACCCTGGTGTTCCGGGCCGACCTCGCGCCGGGAAGCACCTTCCGGGAGGCAGCCACCGCCGCCGACCGCCAGGTCAGGTCCGGTCTCGGCAAGCTCGGTTACCCGTTCGAGCTGCTCACCCGGACGATGAACCGCCCGCGCACCGGCGGTGGCTCCTCGCTCTGCCGGATCACCCTCAACCTGATCGGCGCCCCGACCGGCGACCCGCTGCTGCGGCTGCTGCTGGACCCGGCCGACGGCGCCACCGCCGAGTTTGCCGGGCTGCAGCTCGCCCCCTACGAACTCCCACAGGCTGAGGGGCAGTTGGACCTCGCGATCAACGTCCGGCAGAGCGCCGAGACGCTGGCCGTCGACTTCCGCTACGACGTGGACCTGTTCGACCCGAGCACCATCGAGCGGTTCGCCGGCTACTTCACCCGCGCCATCGACGCGGCGCTGGCCGACCCCGACTCGGCGATCTCCCAGCTCAGCCTGTTCGGCGGCGAGGAGTTCTCCCAGCTGCTGGCCTTCGGCCAGGGCGCCCCGCTGTCGAGCGGACGGAGCCGCCGCCGTGGCTGAGATCACCCACCGCACCCTGCGGGTGGCCGGCCGGCCGACGCACGTCGCGGAGGCCGGCGAGGGGCCGCTGGTGGTGCTGGTGCACGGCTTCCCGGAGCTCTGGTACTCCTGGCGGCACCAGCTGACCGGCCTCGCCGACGCCGGGTTCAAGGTGGTGGCACCCGACATGCGCGGCTACGGCGGCAGCCCGGGGCCGGCCGAGGCCGACCAGTACACCATCCACCACCTGGTCGGTGACATCGTGGCGCTGATCGGCGCGCTCGGCGCGGACCGGGCGGTGGTCGCCGGCCACGACTGGGGCTCCCAAGTCGCCTGGCACACCGCACTGCTGCGCCCGGACCTGGTCAGCGGCGTGGGCGGGATGAGCATCCCGTACCGGCCTCGGGCCGGACTGCCGCCGCTGCCCGCGATGCGCCGGGCGATGGGCGAGGACTTCTACATGCTGCGCTTCCAGCAGCCCGGGCCGGTCGACGCGGAGCTCGCCCGCGACCCCGCCGCCTCGGTGCGCAGGCTGCTGAGCGCGACCTCCGGCGAGGCCCCGCCGTTCGACCCGGTGCTCCCGGCGGACGGCGGCTTCCTCGACCGCTGCCCGGAGCCGGACCGGCTGCCCGGGTGGCTGACCGAGCAGGACATCGCCGTCTACGCCGAGGCGCTGGCCGCGACCGGCTTCACCGGCGGCCTCAACTGGTACCGGAACCTGCACCGCAACTGGGACCTCACCGCGCCGCTGAACCGGGCCCGGATCCAGGTCCCGGCCCTCTACCGGGCCGGCGACCGCGACTTCGTCGTCCAGGGCACCGACCACGCCCGGCTGGACGCCGAACTGCGCCAGTGGGCAACGCAGTTGCGCAGGACGATGATCCTGCCCGACTGCGGGCACCGGACCCAGCAGGAGCGACCGGCCGAAGTCACCGCCGCACTGGCCGACTTCGCCTCCTCGCTGGACTCACCCCGGCATCCGTGATCCACCCCCCGACACCCCGTTTCGGAAGGAAACCCTCATGACCACGTCCATGGAATCGGCCCCGAGGTCCAGCAGCTCGCCCAGTGGCTGACCGAACGGGTCGCCTACTACCTGGAGACCCCGGCCGAGCAGATCAAGCCCGACGTCAAGCTGGTCGAGTACGGCCTGGAGTCGGTCTACGCCCTCGCCCTGTGCGGCGACGTGGAGGACGAGTTGGGCATCGAGGTCGAGCCGACCCTGGCCTGGGACTACCCCACCATCGACTCACTGGTCGCCCTGCTGATCGAGAAGACGGCCGAGGCCGCCTGACCGCGGGAGACCGCAGAGAGGAGAGCGGGCCGTGCGTGCCGCCATCACCCGAGCGGGGGCGCTCGTCGTCGAAGAAGTCCCCGATCCGGTGCCACAGTCCGGGCAGCTGCTGGTGCGCACGCTGGCCTGCGGGATCTGCGGCTCCGACCTGCACGCCCTCGGCGACCCCGAGGCGTTCAGCGACATCATGCGCCGCACCGGCGGCACCCCGCACGACATCCGGAACGGCCTGGTGCTCGGTCACGAGTTCGCCGCCGAGATCGTCGACTACGGCCCGGACACCGTGCGGGCCCTGCCGGTCGGGAGCACCGTCTGCGGCCCGCCGATCGGCTTCGGCCCGCAGGGCGGTGGGATCGTCGGCTACACCCCGGCCTTTCCGGGCGGCTTCGGCGAGTACATGATCCTCAACGAGGTCTTCACCCTGCCGGTGCCGATCGGTCTGGACCCGAAGGCGGCCGCGCTCACCGAGCCGTTCTCGGTCGCCGCCCGGGCGGTCCGGCGGGGCGAGCCCGGTCCGGGTTCGGTCGCCGTGGTGCTCGGCCTCGGCCCGATCGGCCTGGGCGTCGTCGCGGTGCTCAAGGCGCGCGGCCACGGCCCGGTCGTCGCGGTCGACTTCTCGCCCAAGCGGCGGGCGCTGGCCGAGCGGCTGGGTGCCGACAACCTGATCGACCCGGCCGTCGAGTCGCCCTACGACCGCTGGTCCTCGCTCGGGGTGATCCCCGGGATGCTGGACCGGATGGCCGTGGAGTACCGCGGGGTGCCGACCACCGACGTGGTGCTCTTCGAGTGTGTCGGCGCCCCCGGCATGCTCACCCGGGTCGTCGACGGCGCACCGGCCGGCGCGAAGATCGTGCTGGTCGGCGTCTGCCTGCGCCCCGACACGGTCGACCCCGGGGTGGTGGCCGGCAGGGAGCTGGACATCCGCGGGTCGTTCGGCGGCAGCCCGGGTGAGTACCGTCAGACGCTGCGGGACATCGCCGAGGGCCGGATCGACGCCGGTGCTGTCATCACCGGCGTCACCGGCCTGGACGGACTGGCCGGGGCGATCGCCGAACTCGGCGAGCCGGAGCGGCACGCGAAGATCGTCGTCGACCCCTCGCTGGTCGCCGGCTGATCGTCCGAACGGCGGTGGCGTCCCCGGGATCTCCCGGGGGCGCCACCGCCGTTCGCGGCACGGGCGTGCTCAGTGGACCGTGATGTCGCCGCCCGTGGTCTTCACCACCACGCTGTGCGGCGCGTCCGTAGCGGTGTTCGGCAGCGAGACGCTCGGCGACGAGTGGGAGCTCTGCGCGTCGACGTGGTAGGTGGCGTCGTGAGGCACCTTGAGGTCGACCCCGCCGTAGCCCGTGGTGACCTTCAGGGAGGCGGGTGCCGCCGTGAAGGAGGCGCTGACCGCGCCGTCGGTGGTCACCTCGGCGTTCGGGGCGCTGCTGTCGGCGAGGGTCACCGCGCCGCCCGTGCTCCGCACGGTCAGCGGGCCGGACGACTGGTCCACCTCGACCCCGCCCAGCCCGGTGGTCAGATCCAGCCGGCCGGTCAGGCCCTTCGCCTGGATCCCGGCGTTCCCGGTGCTCACCTGCGCGGCCAGGCCGGCCGGCACCGTGATCTGCAGGTGCTCCGAGCAGTCGTTGGAGCAGCCGGCGGTGACCGTGACGTCCGACCCGGACCGGGTGACGGAGACCTGCGGGACATGGCCCGTGTAGCTGCCGCTCATGGCCACCGTGACCTGCGAGGAGCCGTCCTGACTCAGCGTCACGCCGAGTCCGTCGGCCTGGACCGTCACCTGGCTGGCGCCGGCCGCGCCCTGCTGCCAGTTGCCGCTGTACGGGTGGTGCGCCGGAAGCGAGGCGACCACGACCCAACTGGCCACGGCGACGACCGTGACGAGGACGGCCAGCCCTATGAGGAGGCATCCGCGGCGCCTCTTCGGTGTGGTACTGATCTCAAGCTCCCAGGTAGCGTAAAACGGCGAGCACGCGGCGGTGGTCTCCCGCCTCCTGCTGCAGATCGAATTTCACGAAGATGCTGCGGATGTACTTCTCCACCGCCGCCGTGCCGATCACCAGATCGGCCGCGATCCCGGCGTTGGAACGGCCCCCCGCCATGGCCGTGAGGACCTCCCGCTCGCGCGGCGTCAGGGTGGACAGCGGATCCCGCTGCCGGCTGCCGGCCAGCAACTGCTTGACCACCTCCGGGTCGAGGACCGTCTCGCCCGCGGCGACCCGGCGCAGCGCGTCCACGAACTCCTCGGCGTCCGATACCCGGTCCTTGAGCAGGTAACCGACCCCGTTGTCATTGCTGTTGACCAGGTCGATGGCGTAGCGCTCCTCGACGTAGTGGGAGAGCACCAGGACGCCGGTCTCCGGCCAGCGGGCGCGTACCGCCAGTGCGGCGCGCAGGCCCTCGTCCAGGAAGGTGGGCGGCATCCGGACGTCCGTCACACAGGCGTCCGGCCGGTGTTCGGCCACCGCGCGCAGGAGTTGCTCCCCGTCGCCGACCGCGGCGACCACCTCGATCCCCTGTTCGCTGAGCAGCAGTTCGATGCCCTGGCGCAGCAGCGCGGAGTCCTCGGCCAGCACTACCCGCATGGCAATTCCACCTCGATCACGGTCGGTCCACCCACCGGACTGCTGAGCCGGAACCGCCCGTCCACCCCGGACACCCGGTCCGCCAGACCAGTCAGACCCGTGCCGGCCGCGAGGTCGGCTCCGCCACGCCCGTCATCGCCAACTTTAACGTCCAATCGGGCGCCCTCCCGCCGGATCTCCACCCAAGCGCGGGTCGCATGAGCATGTTTGGCCACATTGGTGAGCGCCTCGGTCACCGTGAAGTAGGCGACCGCCTCGATGGTGGAGGAGGGGCGCGGCTCCACCAGGACGTCAAGGCGCACCGGCACCGGAGCCAGCGCGGCGACGGCGGAGAGCGACGCCTTCAGGCCGCGGTCGGTCAGCACCGGCGGGTGCAGGCCACGGGCCAGGTTGCGCAACTCGGAGATGGTGCTGAGGGTTTCCCGCCGGATGTCCTCGACCATCTTGTTGGTCTCGTGGTCACCGGACTTCTTCAACCGCGAGCTGGCCCGGCCCAGGTTGATCGACATCGCCACCAGCCGTTGCTGGGCACCGTCGTGCAGGTCCCGCTCGATCCGTTTGCGCTCCGCCTCGGCGGCGTCCACCACCCGGGCTCGACTCTCCGTCAGATCGTTGACCCGCTGCTCCAGTTCCATGCCGCGGGGCCGGGAGAGCAGTGCGACGGCCAGCGCGGTGTCCAGCGCCAGCAGGAGTTTGACGATCAGTGGGGAGAGGACCGCGCCGACCAGCAGCGCCACCGCCGCGACCAGCAGCGCCCGGGGCAGGGAATCCACCACGAACGGCCCGAGCTGGGCCTGCCCGCCGGGCACTTGCCGGTAGTAGGCCGGAAGCAGCACCAGGGTCAGCGGCACGGCCCAGATCAGCGCCACCCCGACCACGGTCACCACCGCCACCGGCATCAGCAGTACGAAGTAGCCGATCAGCCGCCAGGTGCAGAGGTTGTGGACGAGCGACTGCAGCGACTTGGCCAACCGCCACGAACAGACCGGCGCCGGCAGCTCGTCGAGCTCCAGCCCGCAGGTCACGGCGAACCGGGCGCGCTCGACGGCGGCCAGCCGGAACAGCGCCCACCCCGCCGCCACCGTGAGCGGCAGGCCCAGCAGGCCGGCCGGCGCCAGGCAGACGGCGACGACCAGCACGACCAGCACGGCCAGTCCCGCCAGAGCCACCAGACCGTCAAGTGCCAGGTGGATCGACGCCCGCCACAGCACGGGGGAGGCCAGGGCGCGCAGCGGATTGCCCGGCACCACCTCGCGGGGTGGCCGGGCGTCCGTCCGGGCTTTGCCGGTGGCACGGCCGGCGATGTACTCGGTCAACTGCTTCAGACCCGCTCTCGTGGGCAGTGCGGGCGGCGACCAGGTCACCGTCCGCGCCTCGATTCGACAAGGGGACGGTACCCAACCCGACCACCCGTCGGCAGCGAGGAGAGCCCATCAGCGGGGGTAGGGTTTACCCCCCGTCCGGCCGGTGGGTTCACGCTGCCGACCCGGTGCCGCCCGGTGCGACATCGTGGGGACATGACCGATCGACACTCGAGCACCGCCGGCCGCCCCTGCCCGGCCGGCAGGACCGACGACATAGAGCAGTTCCTCGTGCACTACGGGGACACCATCGACGACCGGGTCGCCGAGATCGTCGAAGAGGTCCTCGGCGAGCAGCTGAGGCGGTACCGGCGCGACGTTGTGCTGCCGGTCACCGTCGCGCTGCTGGCGGCCGCGGCCGTCTCGCTGGCGCTCATGTGGTGGAGCCCGTGGACAGTCCCCCTGGTGTGGGCCGCCACCTCCGTCATCTGCGTGTCGCTGTCACGGACCGCCCGGATCCCGCGCCGCTCGTAACGGGCCGCGGGCGTCCGGGCTGCGGCCGCCCCTCCGTGCGTACCCCTGACGCACGGCGGGGCGGCCGCGACCGAGTGCTCGGTCACGACCGCCCCGGACGGACGGCACCGGAGGCGGCTACGCGGTCCCACCCCGCTCCCGGCCCACGGCCTCCTCGATGGCCCGCTGCCACTCACCGGTCAGCCGGGTCCGCCCGGACAGCTCGGTGGCGATCAGGTGCCTGATCAGCTCCCGGCCGGTCACCGCGTTGGTTGTCGACTGCCACGATCCGGAGCGGCTCGCGGCCTTCTGGTGCGCGGTCCTGGGCTTCAAGGTGATCGACCGGAGCGAGGGCAAGGTCGAGATCGGTTCCTGGGAGCCGACCGTCGAGGAGGTCCGGGCCCGCCAGATGCTGCCGCCCACCCTTTCGCCGCCTCACTCCACTTGCGGAGGAACAAGCCCATGCCCCACCTCGGAAGTACGGTGTATCTGCGTGCCCTCGCGGCCGCCGCCCTGAGCTCCCGGCCTGCGGCGACGCCCCGCCGTACGGCACCGGCCGAACGCGTCGTGATCGTCTCCGCCAGCATCGGGGCGGGCCACGACGGCGCCGCGCACGAGCTGCACCGCCGACTCCGGGCGGCCGGCGTCACCGTCGACCGCTACGACCTCCTCGACCTGCTGCCCGCCCGGATCGGCCGGACCGTCCGCGACGGCTACCACCGGATGCTCGTCCGGGCGCCCTGGGTTTACCAGCGCATCTACAGCAGCACCGAGCGCGCCGGAGGCGGCGGCCCGCTGGCCCGCGCCCTGCTGCGCACCGCCGAGGACCGGATGCTGCGCGCCTTGCCCGCGGACACCGGCGCCGTCGTCTCCACCTACCCCGGGGCCAGCCGTGTGCTGGGCAGGCTTCGGCTGGCCGGCCGCCTCGACGTGCCGGTGTTCACCTACCTCACCGACTTCTCGGTGCACCCGCTGTGGGTGGCCGACGGCGTGGACGTCCACCTCGCCGCCCACGCCGTGCCCGCCGCACAGGCCAGGGCCCTCGGCGCGGGCGACGTCCGGGTGGGCGGACCGGTCGTCGACCCGCGCTTCAGGCCCGCGCAGGACGCCGAACGCAGCGCCGCCCGGGCGCGGTTCGGCCTGCCCGCCACCGCCCCGCTCGCCCTGCTGGTCGCGGGCTCCTGGGGTGTCGGCCCGGTCCGGCAGGTGGCCCTGGAGCTGCAGGGCTGCGGCGCGGCCGTGCCGGTCGTGGTCTGCGGCCGCAACGAGGCGCTGGCCCGGCAGCTGCGCGAGGACGGCATCGAGCATGCCTACGGCTGGGTCGACGACATGCCCGGTCTGATGCACGCCGCCGACGTGCTCGTCCAGAACGCCGGCGGACTGACCTCGCTTGAGGCCTTCACCGCCGGCCTGCCCGTCGCCAGCTACCGCTGCATACCGGGCCACGGACCGGCCAACGCGGCCGCGCTCGACGAGGCGGGCGTCGCCGCCTGGATCCAGGACGCGGCCGAACTCAAGAACGTCCTCTGCGACTTGATCGACGGCCCCGACAACCCCGCCAAGACCCTCCAGGCCGAGCAAGAACACCGCCACCACGCCGTCGTCGAACAGGTCATCGCCGACAGCAAAGCCTCTGCCCTGGCCCACCTGCCATCGGGACACTTCCACGCCAACGCCGCCTGGCTCACCCTGTGGGCGATGACCTACAACCTCCTGCGGGCCACCGGCACACTGGCCTCCGCCTTCCACGCCAAAGCCACCACCGCCACCCTCCGCACCCACCTCGTCCAGGTCTCGGCCCGCATCGCCCGCTCCGCACGACGCATCACCCTGCACCTGCCCCACAACTGGCCCTTGCAAGAAGCGTGGACACGCCTCTTCGACGCCGTCCACGACCCACCCGCACTCGCACCCGCCTGACCGCCCCCCGGTTGCCGCGACTCTCGTCCGTGCTCTTCCCAGGGAGACGTCCGAGCGGCAGGGTGTAGTCGTGATCACTTCCTTCTTACGTGACGACATGCAGGGCTCGCTAGTGCCGGATCAGGCAACGTTTGCCCTGTCCACGACGGCGCGTAGGTGCCGGTTGTCGGCATTGCGGTTTCGCCAGATGATGTAGCGGCG
>NZ_JBIURV010000065.1:26306-32942 GCF_044741025.1 Streptomyces sp. NPDC088246 | reverse complement strand
GCGGGGGGGGGCGCCGCCCCCCCGCCCGCCTCCACACGCGAGTTGCGCTCGGCGCGGGGGGGGGGGGGGGGGCCGCCCCCCCCCCCCCCCCCACACCCCCACTTCGGTGAGGTGAAGGGCTTCGACGGCGACCGCCGGCCCTCCCCCGAGCTGCCGCCGAAGCGCTGAAACCACGAGCCCTTGAAGGGCGTCGACCTCGTTCTGGACAGCCTTCCTGCCGCCCGCTTCCGCGGAGCCTCCGGCATGCTTGGCGTCCCAGATGTAGACGGTCGTGTCGGTCCAATAGATCAGGTCCGCACAGCCGGTGTTCAATCCCGGATTCTGGGCCGATCCGCCGGGGATCGCATTCCGCGGATGGAGTCCTCCGGACTGCTGGAGGTCCATGGTCACCTCGCCGCCGCCCTCGGGCTGCTTCGACCTCAGCCAGCCGGCCACCAGCAGGATCGCGGTCACGTCCGTGGTGGTGCCGTCGGACTTGGTGACCGTGTATTTCGCGGCCGTGGCGGCCTCGGTGACCTTCGGGTACTTGACGTAGGCGGTGTAGGTACCGTTCTTCGGGATGTCGAGAGTCCAGGTGAAGGCGCCCGTACCGGCGCCCGCGGCGTGGACCTGGTGGTCGTAGCCCTGCTGGCCGGTGAGGCTGCCCTTGGTCCAGGTACCCGCGGCGGAGGTGTTCTGGGTGTCGGAGTCGTCCACGAGAACGACCGCGCTGCCGACCGGAACGCGGTCGTCGGACTTCGACTTCAGCTTCCCGTCGGGGAAGCGCGACCATGTCATAGCGCGGTTGGACGAACCGGCCGCGGACGTCAGTGTCCGGGCGGTCTGCTTGCCCGGCTTGTCGAAGCTGTACGTCGTGACGATGTCCCACGGGGCGGTGGACGACTTGGCCCAGCCGTTGTCGAAGTACGTGTAGGAGGTGTCGTTACGGACCGTCTGGCCCTCCGACGGCGGCGTCGAGGTCTTGGAGACCCGGCCCACCCCGTCGTAGAACGTCTGGGTGTAGACGTTTGCTTTGTTGTAACGGCTGTCCGCCGGGTCGTAGGGCTGGTACTGCTTGACCGGGCGGTTCATCGCGCCGTACTCCGTCCGCGCGGCGAGGTCGTCCGCGTTGGCCGCGTCGACACGGCGCGGGGTGATCACCTCGGTGGTGTTGCCCACCTGGCCGTACTCGTACTTGGTCGTCCGGTAGGTGATCGTCGAGGTGCGCATTCGCTCTCGGGGCGGGGCGGGGCGGGGCCGGGACCGGTAGACCTTCTGGCATGACGCGTATGCAACTGACTGACGAGGAGTGGGAGTCCATCAGGCCGTATCCGCCGATCGGCGAGTACGGCCCGTACCCCGAGCGGTTGTGGCAGCAGTTCGAAGGCATGATCTGGCGGTTCACGACCGGCGGGCAGCGGCGGGAGATGCCGCAGGAGTTCGGTGCCTGGTCGACCGTCCCTTCCGTCTTCTTCGCCACTGCCTCAGATCTCGTTGGCGCATCTGCCGGTGCCACGCCGCAGCGGCACGGTAGGGATTCCGTGCCCTCGACGACGAAAGCTTCCGTGGGTCAGTGACGTCTCCGTCTGCCGGGACGGATGGCCCCAGCAGCGGTCGAGAGGCAAGGCCGCGTTGGGGTCGACCGGGCGGTCCTGCGCGTCGGTGGCCACCTCCAGGTGGAAGGTGCCGCCCGCCAGAGCCATCCCGGTCGTCAGCTGGTCGATGCACGTGGGCTTCGGCGCGACGGACGGATTGCGCGGAACGGTGACGTCGAGGTTCCACGGCTTGATGGGGATCGCCGCGGCGTTGGGGTACCCGTGCGCGGGAATCTCCGCGTAGTACTTGTAGGCGGGGGTGCCCTTCTGGACGGGGAAGTGCCCGGTGGGATGATCCGGGAGCCCGTTGCCCTTGAAGTGCCTCTTGGCCGCGGTCGTCGTCACCCGCAGTTTGCTGTGCCAGCGCATGGTCCCCGACACGAAAGGGCGCTTGAGCACGTCGATCACGCCGTGCGCGTCGATCCACGGGCGGTCGGGCCGGGTGAGGGTCCCCCCTTGGCAGGCGTAGAGGGTGTTGCGGGCGGGGGAAAAGCCAATCGCGGCAAATGTTGCGTGCGCCAAGAGCCCTCACGCTGAGCCAAATGCGGCGCGCACACCGTCGGACCGCGATCCCGCGATCACCTGTTGTGTGACCAGCGTGAAGCTCGTGCCAGGAATCAATGTGAGGGGTGTGACTGCGACCACGAAGCCGAGTACCTGATGCCACTGCACAAAACGAGCCTATGCAACGAGCGTGCTCCAAGCCACCGATTCCCCCGCCCTGTTCGGAGCAGGCCAGACCGGGACCGACCACGTCCCACATCGACTCGCAGATCATTTACGGGACGGCCCTTGAATGGCTCGCAGGGAAACAAGGTGTTGCTTCCCGTCCTGAAGCTCGTTGGTGCGGTACGCGCATGCCGAGCGAGACTCGTGATGAACTCGCTGTGAAGTTCGCAGTGTTGCTCCCACATCTGAATGAGCGGCAGTGGCGGCTGTTGATGGGTGCGGAGGCCCGGGCGCTGGGGCACGGCGGTGCCCGGGCCGTCGCGCAGGCCGCCGCAGTCAGCGAGGCGACCGTTCGCAAGGGGGGTGTTCGAAGTCAAGCGTGCCGGCGGTGTCGCTGTACAGCTCCTCGGAGACCTCCGAGTCGCTGCCGCCGCTGCGGGTGAAGGTGGCCTTCGCCTGGCGGGGGAATTCGAGCGAGCCTCCCGTGGCCGCGTCGCCGCCGAGGTCGTTGAGGGTGGGGCAGTCGAGGACGGTGATGTCGTCGTGTTGGGCGGGCGCTCGGGCTTGCGGGTACAGCGGGTGCGGCACCCGGCACGACCGGGACCACAACGCGGGCCAGAACATCAAGCACGAAGGACGGCGCATCCGCGCCGCACAACAGGCTGTACCACCCACCCCCGGACCGGGGGCCCTCGCCCGGCAACGGACCAGGTAAACGCCTGCGGAGCGCACGTGAAGCCAGGAATCGTTCCGGCAGCGCGCACAACCCCCACCCATCGGGTGGGGAGGAACCAGGAACCCGCCTCAAGGTGCACGCACACACGGACGCCAGGAAGAGAATCCCCCACACTCATGTTGGGGGAGGAGGTCAACGGTTGTTGACGGCCCCTCTCGACGGGAGAGAGCCGCGGAGGCACAGCGGTAGATCCCGCTGCCGACTTCGCGAAGGGCATCCGGCTTCCGTACCGAGACCCGGATCGTGAAGTCCTGACACCGAGGCCCACTCTTTCGGCTCAATGTCGGGGGTGGGGCTTCCCTGTGCCCGGACCCGCGCCATGATGCGCGTCGTACGGGTGGACAGATCCCAGTCCGGCAGGACCGGACGGGCCGAGCTGTTCCGTGTGTTCAGGGGGGTCGCTCCCGTAGGCCGATCGGGTGTCTGTCGACCAGGTGTCAATGCGGAGTAATCGGCCTCTCGTGCGAGAGGTCATACCAGAGCGGGACGGAGGGCGGGCAAGTTCGACAACTGCCCGTCGCGCTTACGTGATTGACGACTACTGTGTGTGCCCGGTGGTCAACGGTGGGTTCATATCCTTCGAGCCTGCCCGACCGATGAACCGAGCCTGACCGACCACCGTAGGTGCCACCGCATGAACGCCGATTCCTGGTGCCCCACGTACCGAGGACACTGATGTCTCAACTTCGCGCATCCGAAGCGCGACCGGAACGCCGAGAGGGCGGACGGCACGGCCGACCGGGTGCCCGTTCCCACTCGGCCACAGCCAGGCCGCGTGCCGCCCAGCCATCTTCCGAGGCGCGTATACGCCCCCAACTCCTGCGCACCGCGGTGCTGCCGACCGTCGCCGCAGTGCTGAGCGGAGCCGCAGCGGTCATCTTCACCGTCCGCTCCACCGGAGCCCGGCCGTCCACCGAACTGTGGATCGCGCTGGGCGGTGCCGGTGCACTGTCCGTCGCCGCAGTACTGGCCGCGTACTTGGCCGCCAACCGCGTCGCCACCACCATTTTCGGCCGCTGTCTGGCGCTCCGCCGCGCCAGCGCACAGGGTCAGGCCGAACTCCGGCGGGTGGTCGAACAGCTACGCAACGGCGAATCCGTGCCCGAACGCAGGCCCGCGCAGCCCGCCGCGCCCGGCAGCGACGCCTTCGAGCTGCTTGCGCAGGAACTCGGCCGCCAGCAGGAAGTCGCCGTGGCCGCGGTCATGCAGGCGTCCCGGCTCTCCGACCACACCGGCGAGGACCAGAAAGTCGAGGTCTTCGTCAATCTCGCCCGCCGGCTGCAGTCGCTCGTGCACCGAGAGATCCAGCTGCTCGACGAGCTGGAGCACGAGGTCGAGGACCCCGATCTGCTCAAGGGCCTCTTCCATGTCGACCATCTCGCCACCCGCATCCGCAGGCACGCCGAGAACCTCGCCGTCCTCGGTGGTGCCGTCTCGCGGCGCCAGTGGAGCAACCCGGTCACCATGACGGAGGTGCTGCGCTCGGCGATCGCCGAGGTGGAGCAGTACCCGCGGGTCAAACTGGTGCCGCCGATCGACGGCACGCTGCGCGGACACGCCGTGGCCGATGTGATCCATCTGCTGGCCGAACTCGTGGAGAACGCCACCGTGTTCTCCGCCCCGCACACCCAAGTGCTGCTCCGCGCCCAGCAGGTCACCGCCGGACTGGCCCTGGAGGTCGAGGACCGGGGGCTGGGCATGCCGCGCAACGAGCAGAAGCGGATGAACGCCCTGCTTACCGACCCCGACCAGGTCAACGTGGCCCATCTCCTGCAGGACGGCCGGATCGGCCTGTTCGTCGTCGCGTCACTAGCCCGACGACACGGCATCGCGGTCCGGCTGCAGAGCAACATCTACGGAGGAACGCAGGCCGTACTCGTCCTCCCGCAGTCCCTGCTGGGCGTGGACGGGGACGCTCCGGCCGAGGCCGACGCGGCTCCGGTCCCGCCCCCGGGGCGCGTACACCGTCCGCCGGTCGAGGACGACACCGGAAGCCACCACAAGCCGAACCCGAGCCTGAACCCCGGTCCGGGTTCCGGTCCGGCCCCGTCACCGGCCCCGCGGACGAGCGCCAACCGGCAGCCGTATGTACCCACTCAACCGCTCCGCCTGCATCAACCACGCCAGCAGCCGCGACGCCAGGGCGAAGCCCCACCGCTCCCACTGCGCGCCGAGCGCCCCGACCGCCCCACCCCGGCCGAGGCCCTCCCAGGCATGCGGCGAACGGACGAAACCCCTCCTGCGTTCCAAACCGAGCCCGGATTCGTACGCGGCACCATCGGCAGGCCCCAACTCCCCAGGCGCGCCCACCAGGAGCATCTGGTTCCGCAGCTCAGGGAGGCGCCGGCCCCGCGTACCGAGGACGAACAAGCCCTGCACGACCCGGGACTCATGGCAGCCTTCCGGCGGGGCATCGAACTCGCGGAGGCCCGTACCGAATCCGAGGCGGACACCGAACGGGGCCCGGACACGAGCCTGGAAACGGCGGCCCCGCAGACCTGGCAGCCCCAGACCCCACCCCGACCGCTGCCGGTCCGCGGACTCACGGCGACCGTCGCACCGCGCCACCCGGCCCCGGAACCGGATCCGGACGCAGCCCCAGCCACCGACCCTCTCGAAGCGAATACCTCCAAGGAGTAGATGCACCATGGCGACCGATATGCCGTCCGGTCAGGTCTCGGACCTCGACTGGCTGCTGAGTGGACTGGTCCAGCGCGTGCCGTACACACGCAGCGCAGTCCTCCTCTCCGCCGACGGGCTGGTGAAATCCCTCCACGGCATGGACGCCGACAGCGCCGACCACATGGCGGCGCTGGCCGCCGGCCTGTACTCGCTCGGCCGCAGTGCCGGCGCGCGCTTCGGCGACAGCGGCGACGTAAGACAGGTGGTGGTCGAGCTCGACTCGACGCTGCTGTTCGTCTCCACCGCCGGGTCGGGCACCTGCCTCGCCGTTCTCGCCGGCCGCGAGGCGGACGCGGCGGTGCTCGGCTACGAGATGACCATGCTGGTCAAGAGCGTCCGGCCCTATCTGATGACTCCGGTGAGACAAGCGGCCGGGACATCGAGCGCCGCGGGGTTGTGAGGGTGTCGGTTCCGCAGGACGGGCCGTTGCTCGACGACGCGGCAGGCCGGCTCATCCGCCCGTACACCGTGAGCAACGGTCGTACCCGTCCGACGACCGTGCTCGACCTGCTCTCCCTGGTGATGGCCACCGGGACCGAGCCGCAGATTCATCTCGGTCCCGAGCACTCCGTCGCGCTGGGGCTGTGCGGCGGCCCCACCTCGGTGGCCGAGATCGCCGCCCATCTGCGGCTGCCCGCAGTCGTCGCCAAGGTGCTCGTCTCCGACCTGGTGGACTGCGGGGCAGTCACCGCGAACCCGCCCGCCTATGACATGCCCACCGACCGATCTCTGCTGGAGGCAGTGCTCGATGGCTTACGACGACAGCTCTGACGGCTCCGGCAGCTCCGCCGCGTACGAGAACAGCGCAAGCTCCGAAGGCTTCGGAAGCCACGCAAGCCACGCAAGGCATGGCCACCTGGAAGGCTACGGCGACGCCCGTGGCTCCTATGGCTCCGGTGACACCTATGGCTCCGGTGGAGCCTACGACTCCGGTGAGACCTATGTCTCCGGTGGCAATTACGACTCCGGTGGAGC